>NZ_VOYP01000067.1:0-9884 GCF_013420235.1 Acinetobacter sp. YH01022
GTGGACATTTACCTTCCCGTTTTAACCGTGATAAAGCACGTCCATATGTGGGTGCTTTATCCGTGTTGATCACTTGTGGAATTTGCCACTTCTTCACATTATTTAAAATTTTTCCAAGAAAACAATAAGCTGAATGGGTATTTCGTCTAGCAGAAAGATAGAAATCAAGAGTATGGCCACGTTGGTCAACTGCACGGTATAGATATGCCCATTTGCCATTCACTTTTACGTAAGTTTCATCCAGATGCCATAAATGTCGATCTGTAGGATTACGCCAATACCAACGTAAACGTTTTTCCATTTCTGGAGCATAACGCTGAACCCAGCGATAAATTGTGGTGTGATCAACATTCACTCCACGTTCGGCCAGCATTTCCTGAAGTTCACGATAGCTGATGCCATATTTACAATACCAACGAACAGCCCAAAGAATGATTTCACCTTGAAAGTGCCGACCGTGGAAGGGATTCATCTGCTGTATCTCGAAATAAATAAGATATTTAGCTTATCATGTCAGCCTATTTGCAACAGTGCCGTTCTATGCACTGGATTTTTCTATCTGGGGCTTACAGTTCAAATTTCGAATAAGAGATTTTATGTTAAATAGGTTCGATTAAGCAGATCGTCTTCTAATTTTGAACATTGCTCATCATCAATGACTCCGGTAATACTTTGTAGCCACAACCCATCTGCTGCTAAACGAAGTAACTCTAAATCAGGATGACTATCCGTTTCTGCATGTTGAGATAATCTATTTTTTAGCCATTCCATCCAAATTTTATTAAAGGTAGGCTCTGTGATCATAGTCATTGATAACGCTGACCAAGCAGAAACCACCCCATCTATTTGATGGATAAAAGAACTATGAATATAAGCTCGTGTGAATTTACCATATTCTGTTGGATCGCGTTTAATCAAGTATTCAACTGTTTGATCTAAATCAAGAATTATTTGATTGAACATTTCTTCTATCAAATTTTTTTTATTCGGGAAATGGTGAAATACCCCCCCTTTTGTTATACCTACTGCTGTAGCAATATTTTGAATAGAAACACCAGAAATACCCTTTTGAGAAACAAGAATAGTTGCCTGTTCAAGGATGCGCTTTCGAATAACCTCTGGTTGCTTCTTTTGTTGCCGAATTTCTTTCACTTAATGACCTGCTGATTGCGAAAATAAATTAATAATTATTACGCCAGATACGATAAAACCAATTCCAATTAAAGCAGGATTATCTAGTGTCTGTTTAAAAACAAAGTAGCCAACTACAGCAGTTAGAACAATCCCAACACCAGCCCATATAGCGTATGCGATACCTAAAGGGATTGTTTTAATAACTTGTGATAATAAATAAAATGCCGTGCTAAAAAAAATAAAGACCATCACGCTTGGAAAAAGTTTTGTAAACCCTTCCGATTTAACTAAAAAACTACTTCCAATCACTTCGGAAACTATTGCAAATCCAAGTAATACATAAGCGAGTAACACACTGTTCATAAGTAATCATACCTAAAATACCAATCGGAAGGTATGTTAAATTTTCAAAAAAAAATTATCAATAATTATTTTAGATTTTCTAAAATTAACATAATACACGTTATACGAAATGCGTTATAATTCCACTTAGAAATCAATGCTGTAGTTTCTAGTTGATAGCCCACCTTCCCCAAGGTGGGCTTTTTTTGTGATTTTTCACGTTCCACGCTTACTTCTTGAGCAATGCTCCACGGTTTTAATAAGCCCAGGTGAACAATCAGATCAGCCATATGGCTTAAAGAAGCGGCTCCAGAAGCCTCTTTTTTCCGGTTCTGGGTCTACGTGTTCAGGAACAGGGATTCGCTTGTTTTCTTTTTCAACCGGAATAGTCAATCCATCATCTTTAGGTTTGGTTTCTAGTTTTGGATCTATCGCTATATCTGTTTCAGGTTGATGATTATTAGCTGTAGTGGCTTGGGATGGTTTCATTTCAATGAGGGTCAGGAGTGTGTCGATGCGAGAATTAGCTTTTGCTTCTCTATCTTCTGCCTTTTCTAGTTGTTTCTTTAGAAACTCAATCTGATTTTTGAGTTCTTCCACTGTTTTATCATTGTATTCAGGTGTATCTAGGTTTTGTATCGGAGACATGTCAATACGTTTTGGGTGTTTTCCACCAAAAGGCTCACCATAGACACGAAGTAATTCTGAGAAGTCGATAGAACCATCATGATCACGACTTAATACTCCGTTTTTTATATCTTTGTAGAGTGTGGCCCGAGATTTTTTATACAGTGTTGCAGCATCACTAACACTGTATTTTGTACTTGTTTTCATACTGTATTACTGTGTATTTAGGAGACGTATTAAAGAATACAACAAGTGTATTCTTTAATACACTCAAGGTTTAAAGCCTAATTGCTTAAGTAACCTAAAACACCATTTCTAAAATCCTCACTGGTAAAGGTTCTATCAACAAAACGCATATCTTCTTCTGTATTTATTAAATCTCTCAAAAAGCCGAGTTGATAATCCCATTCATGATCTAATTGTATAGAGCCACTAATTTCTGAACCGTCAGAAGTCTCAATTTGGATATGAGCTGAATAACCTTTAGTATTTTTTTTAGCACTTAATAAAGCAATTGCATCAATAAGCATTTCAAATTCCTTATATGACTATAGTTTAATTATTTAGTCTCAGATTTTAATTCTGGATCCTTCACTCACTGAGAGTTTAGTTGTTAACAGCATTGTTTTTAGTAGCTGACATAAATCCCACTTTTTCTAAGTATGGATACAGTTCTTTAGCACGATGTGGATCTTGCAGCATGTCAGCTATACGAATTGCAAATTGCGGAAAGCTTTCGGTGCCTTGGGAGTACTTACTCATCTCAGGTAATTGAGAGAGTTTATTAGCAAATAAATGTCGCTGAGCCTTAGTCATTTTTGAAACAAGATCTACGGTATTTGGATCTCGTGTCGAGTTTAAATTCTGCTCTGTTTGCTTGTTTTTAAATAAAAATGAAAAGCCGTAAATTGAACGTCCTTTTTTATGTTGTTCGTATTCAACAGTGATGTCAGTGTGTTCATTAAGCTGTTTAACTGAAATATCTAGTACTCGTTTTTTTAAATCAGAAATTATCGCGTAGTCTGTTTTATCAACTCCTAATTTTTCTCTAAAATCGGCTAATTCAAAAATTGGCGTTTTACCTGTACTTCGCCACGCTATTAAAAGCTCATATAAACGGATTGCATAAGCACTACTCAGATTACTAATTTGTTCTAGCTCATATTTAGTAAAATGTTCTTCTAATCTTGTAATTAATGGAACAATGGCTGGGGAAAAAATAAGTTTAACCACGGCTTCATTCTCTATATATCTGATTTCACTAACCCATCTAGATTTAATATGTTCTATGTTTTTAGAGTTTTTTTCTTGATAGCTAAACTGACGTAAGAACAGTGCATTACAAGCATTTTTCAATGTTGTATAAGCCGTATTTCTATGAACATTAAATTGATGTGCATAACTTTCAGCATGAACAACGAGTGGGTCGTTTGTATTGATACCTTTTCCACTTTCTCTAGCTTCAACAATAGCTAATAAGATTAGTCTTTGCTCTGCTAGATCTAGGTTGTAACTAGCATTGATTAAAGCATTATCTTTGACGACAGTATTTTTCATATCTTTATTTTGACGTGATCATTTGATGTCAATATATTGACACTATATTTTGATGTCAATGATTTTTTAGGTTATGCAAGATAAACGTCCATGTATAGCAAGATAAACGTCCATGTATATTAAAAATAATAGGTTATAAAATGTCTATTTAATATATTATCTAATCTATTATTTATAATAAAAACAATAATATATATAGATATTTTAAGATAATATCTTTGATATTATGTATTTAATATTTATTAAATATCTAATATATAATCGGAATTAATAAAAATTCATTAAATACAAACACTTATTGCAATTAGGTGGTTTATAATTCAACCTTAAAATTGACATTATAATATTTGTCAATATATGCAAGATAAACGTCCATGTATAGCAAGATAAACGTCCATGTATAGCAAGATAAACGTCCATGTATAGCAAGATAAACGTCCATGTATAAGCTCTGTAACCCTTTATTTTATAGGGCTACAGAGCATCTAAAAACATTAAAAGTATTTAAAAATAATTAAAAACGTGAATCATGAAAAATTGCCCTTGGTTTTCGCTTCGCTCAAACTCTATTGAATCTCGCTTTCGCTCGATTCGAGGGGCAATTTTTTGGTTAATATTTTCGTGAGTTTTAGAAAAAGCAAAAGCAACTCGGAATTCGCTTCGCTCATAGTACTTTTTTGCTCGCTTCGCTCGGTCTAGGCTCAATTTTCTACATATGATTTACGCCTTTTTTGACTTCACAGCCTAAAAAGCTGTTTTTCAGGGAGTCTAGGCACGACTTTTTGATGTTCGCTCGTAGACACTCGCTCTGATATAACGATTAGAGGCAAAAAATAGGGGGTAGACGCGTTTTTTCACTGATTATCAAGATTACCTATATCAAATAGAGAAAATGGCTTAAAACGCAAATCAGCGCAAAATGGAAAGCAGTTTATAGTCGTACTCAGGACTTTGATCTCAGTTATTTATGTGTGATGAGGGACACACAGATTTTTAATTTCGTTCAGCAGAATCGGCTGCGTCAGGATTTTTTAAGTGAGGTCCCCACTAACCGTTTTTAAAAAGTCGGATCAAAGACTTTGATTTGACTTGTTTTCTCAAGGTTCTTGGAATTTCTGGATCCGATGCCACTCGAATCTGATCTTCTAGGTCGATTTTTACAAATGTGGCTGGAGGGTTTAGACCGCCAAGTCTATGAAGTTGCCAAACTTCATCCTCAAACCACATTCTTCCAATTCTCTTACACACTCCAACTTAATGGCGTGTCCTTTCGTTACTCATTTCAACGCTCGCCTTTCACTCGAATTGAAATGCTTCCTTTGCCATTACAGCAAAGCCCTACTAAGTCACTCTCCCACAGTTCTGTTTTCGGAAGTTGCCTCCGATTGAATAAAGACCTCTTCAAATTAAAGAGAAATCTTTAAGCAATACGGCTTCGTCATTAAACAAAACTGCTTCCCAAGTTAGTATTAAAACAGTTGTTTTCAGTTGCCTGAAAACTGGCAGAACCCGTGCCGATCTCCTACATACAACACCTACATTCCTATCTCCCCCGATCGCAGTTCCAAGTCGTATCAGGTTTATACAATGCAATATGTAGTTAATAATCATCCACGTTCACGCCTTACCCATATCGACATACACAGCCTAAAAAGCACCATGTTGACGACCTTACAGGCTTGAGCTATCCATTGATCTCGACAGCAAAACAGAATGTCTTCCGACAAATTCACTGTTCTACCTAAAATCGAGTACCGATTGCGCCAGCTTTCGCCTTGCAACCCTGACACCTCACGATGCCCTCAAAAGCCCACCTGTGGGTATAACCTACGCCCTTGTCTTTATTTTTGTTTTTGACTTGAAGCGTCTGGTTATCAGCTATTCACGAGGTTACTCATTCCGTGAGTCCTCTGACTGTCTGTTTTAATACAGGGTTTTGGCCCTTTCAGCCTAGGAGGGAAGTTACTCCCACCGCCACGTCACCGTGATCCCGTGTCCTTGTCGCCCAACTGACCTCCACCTTGGGAGTGGAGGGTGTTCATTCATCAAAATGAGTGAACAGGTAGAAAGCGGGAGTCACACCCGCCAGCCCCTAGTGTAGCCGCGCCAGCTAGAGTTTCCTCACGCACGCAGCTTCACCACTAAAGCTTCTCAAAGACTGGCAATCCTCAAGAAGGGGGAGTGTGTCTGATTCATGGGTAGGCAACCCAGGAACCAAACAGAAAAGAATTGGCTCATGGATTGGCAGTCCACGCAAAAAATCAAAGACCCTAAAAGTTTTATATTTGATCAAGTTGCGGTCGTCAAGCCCATTTTGGGGAACTGCTATTTATAGAATCTCCGAAGGTGATTCGCAATCATGCTTAAAGTCTCAAAAATTGCATTTTTGAGACTTTAAGAATTTCTTATAGAATTTTTAATAAATATCTTTTATAAATCTCTTATAGAATCACTTTATTAAAATCACTTTAAGAGTAATAAAAAAATGATTTATTACAGCTATGTTCCTAAAGATTTTACAAAACATGTCATGGGAATGATGACGAACGAATATGATCTTGTTGCTAAGAAATTCATATTGAATATGAATACTGATGAAGCAAGCCGTATGATTTCAAAATGGATTGAGCGTTATCATTTACTGGAAACAGCCCAACAAACCTATCGAAGAAGATTGAACAGTGAGCCAGTTTTTAGCTTGCTGGTTCATTTCACTTATAGTTATTTACCAGGACTGAGTGAGAGTGAATGCTGGGAAAAATTTGATAAAAATGAACCTGCTTTTTTGGTGCAAGTAGAGGCTTACCTGTTTTGTCGAACCAGTGATGCTTTCTTATTGGATGAAAAAACTCAAAAAGTTTTGAGCAAAACAGACAAACAAGATTTATTGAAGATTAACCGTAAAATCTTTGAGATCTGTCCAAGTTCAGAGTCTTTTAGTTACATTGGTGAGGTTAATCCAATCAGCTGTGGTAGATATGAACTGGTACGTCTGACCAAGCCGAAGAAAAGCATTAAAGAGCTTCAAGCCAAGAATTGGACCAATGAAAAACATGTCACAGATTGGACCTGGCGTTTGACTGATAAAGCCTATAAGGAACAACTAGAACAAGGGAAAAGGGTCGTTTTGCGGTTTCAGAGCCTGATTGAAAAAAATGCCAGTCTGGATGAGAAGAAAGCCTATTTTGAACGCCATTTCCGGGCCTTGGAGGGCTATTTAGGCTACCGTGGGGTACGTCAGCAGATCGGAAATTTGTATCACCTAGAAAAACGCTTATTCAAGGATAAATATAATCAGCCCTGGTTTGATCATGGTGCCCGGACTTTAAAACTTTCATATATGAAAAAACTGAAAAGTTCGATTGTAAATAATTCATCATATCAAGAAGCAGAAGCTCATTTTAGGAGTGTATTAACGGAAGATCTCAACAAAAAATACGAAAAATGGAAGGCGAAGTCCAATAAAACCGAGGTATAGGATGTTTTTTAAATCAATCTCAATTAACAATGGTGATAACTCATGCAGAAATATCCTGATGATTATTATCTCAGCCGCCAAGAAATTGACGATTTGAGAGCTGAGGCTAAACACGCGGCAAAATATATGAAAGCTTTTTTCGATTTTAAGACCGAAGCTCGTTATTTATTTAGTGTGACATGGTCCGCCCAAGACGGGGAATTTATTGGACTCTGTGCCGAATTCCCGTCGCTATCCTGGCTAGATCCAGACCGTGATAAAGCACGCTCAGGCATTGAGAGACTTGTCTTTGATGTATTACAAGACATGAGTTCCACTGGAGAAGCCATACCTTAATATTTTTGGAAAAATGCCTGATTCCGCTGGATGTATTCATTCAGATTATTTGAATCTAAGCCGAATATTTGAAGTTTTTTATCGACATATTTAAAAAAGAAGCAGTAAACAATGTGCATTATCCCAAGTGCCAACGCTTCCATTTTGATAACCGGAAATAGAGCAGTCGTGTCCGTAACGAGAATTTCTAATGTGAAACGATTAAAAAAATAGATGAAAAAAGTCACCAGACTCAACAAAGTCAAAAGTGCATAGGCTTTAACACAAGCCTTGCAGTGCTTATTCATTTTTTCCAGTTTCTGAAAAGTTATAGGATTCATTTTGCTCTCTAGGCAGTTAAATTTTTAAGTGAAGAAATTTCTACCGATTCTAAATATCCAGGATTAAAAAAGGGAAAAAATTTCTGTTAGATGATCCCGTGCTTTGTAAAAAAAATATCAAAATTATAAAGAGTTGAATTCTATTAATACATTGAAATTAAACATAATTTTTAATATCGACACACATGATAGCTACCTAATGGAGCTAATTTAGGTAGCTATCATGTGTGATGCTAAGCTTTAAATTTTTTATAAAATATAAGCATTTGATTTTAAATATTATTTTGTTTATGTGGCAAAAATAAAACTCAAACATTAATATTTATAAGTTATTGAAATTAAATATAAAATTCAGATCACACATAATACCTACCTTGATGTGGAAAGAAGCTATTGTGTGTGTCGATCAGAGCATTATATGTAGAAAGGTCTCTAGTTCTTTATCCTGTCTACCCGACTTGTAATATGATTCATATATCAGCTAATTGGGAGTACGGCACTATGTCAACAGTAGATCTAATTGATGAAGATGACAATGAATCAGGTATTGCTGCCAAAGCTGCAAATGTACTTCGAGACCGCTTTATTGCCGCAGCGCAAAGAGGAACAGTGCTGTATGTAGAAAATGATAATTTAATGAGTAAAACACCGAATGGTGTGCCAATTTTGGTTAAACACTTGGACGGCCGGAATCCTGACCTTGCTTACCGACTTGCTGGGCGACGAACTTTTAAAATTAAAAAACGTAAAATTAATTCGAATTGAGGCAGGCTTTTACTCCCATTCGATCGAATTTCGAATAAGAGATGTTCTGTAAATTTAGAGTATAGCCTAACGGAACAAAATAAAGTCTTAAAAAGCAACTCAAAAACCGTATTTATAGACTTAATATTTAATTTCGGTACAATATGTATTTAATTATCTAAACTCTAACGGTACAGAATGCCTAATCAGGTCGGATATATTCGAGTCAGTTCAACTGAACAAAATACTGAACGTCAATTAGATGGAATCAGCCTGGATAAGACCTTTACTGAAAAGGCAAGCGGTGGTAGCCGTGAACGTCCTCAGTTAAATGCAATGCTCGACTATCTGCGTGAAGGTGATACGGTGCATGTTCATAGTATTGATCGTCTGGCACGTAATACAAATGATCTGAACGAAATTGTGAATAGTCTGAATGATCGTGGTATAACCATTATTTTTCATAAAGAGAATTTGACCTTCAGTCATGATGTAGCACAATCGGCAATAAATAAACTCATGTTTCAGATGCTTGCTGCATTTGCAGAGTTTGAACGCTCCATGATCCGTGAGCGTCAAAAGGAAGGAATTGCAAAAGCCAAAGCGAAGGGCTTATATAAGGGAAGAAAGCGGAAGGTTGACTATGTTGAAATACGAAAAGCAATGGCTGAAGAAAATTCAACATTTAGAGGTGTTGCAGAAAAGTTTAAAGTAGGGATAGCAACAGTACAAAGAGCTTTAAAAGAAGAAACTAATAATCAATAAGGTTGATTAATGAAGACGCTTAGATATTCAAATTTAGAAAAGATCATGACCATTTATACTGAAATTTCTACTTATATTACATTTCATAATGCGACTGGTTTAACAGATATAAATAAATCAATGGAAGATTTTTGAACCGTACCGGGTTTGTCGGAGACCAAGCTTTCTGAGAGAATGTCCCGATGAAAAAAGTAAAATATACCCCTGAAATCAGAGAAAGAGCGGTTCAATTATTGATTGAATCCGAGAAAGATTATCCATCGAATTGGGCTGCGATCACCGCTATTGCTCCCTGAGCAGTATACTGCGCAAGGGTTGTACTCCTGAAACACTACGTGTTTGGTATCAAAAATATTTAGATAAACAAAATCCAGTTAAAGTACAGCAGCTTTCAGACCAAGAACGTATCAAACAACTCGAACGCGAAAATAAAGAACTGCAACGCGCCAATGAAATTCTACGTAAAGCAGCCGCTTTTTTCGCCCAGGCGGAGCTCGACCGCCCACACAAATAATGGTGGATTTTATCCATAATAATAAAGAGCTGTACGGAGTCGAGGCGATTTGTAGAATTTTACCGAT
>NZ_VOYP01000068.1:0-9788 GCF_013420235.1 Acinetobacter sp. YH01022
CCATAACGCTCACGACCGGGACTTTTGATCCAAGCCGCTTATGGTGGTTTGCTACCTGCTCCTGCAAGCCGATAGCGAGGGGCCATACCCTCATCTCTTACGCCGCTTGCTGCGGCACACTGAAGTCAGCGACCCACAGGTGGTCAGGTTGATCAGCACTAAAATTGCGTTTCACCAAGTCATCCGCTCGTTTTTGATCATCTCTGCTACGGGTAGTTTGTTTATTCTTCCCACGCCAAACACCTTGTATACCTAGCTTTTGCATCAATCGAGCAACTGTACAGCGCGCAATAACATAGCCTTCACGTTTCAGTTTTTGCCAAACTTTACGTACACCATATCGACCTGAACTTTCCTTCCAAATTCGTTTAATTTGTTCAGCATGATGCAAGTCATGTAAATCTCGTTTCGCTCGATGTTCTGGATTGTCCGCGAGATCTAAAGTTCGGTAATAGGTTGAAGCTGCGATCGGTAAAATCCTACAAATCGCATCAACACCATATAAGTCTTTATTGTTATGGATGAAATCCACCATTATTTGTGTGGGCGGTCGAGCTCCGCCTGGGCGAAAAAAGCAGCTGCTTTACGTAGAATTTCATTGGCACGCTTTAATTCTTTGATTTCACGTTCCATCTGCTTCATTTTTTCTTGATCTGAAAGCTGCTGTACTTTGATAGGATTTTGTTGATCGAGATGTTTTAAATACCAAACACGCAGTGTTTCAGGAGTACAACCTATCTTGGGAGCAATAGCAGTGATTGCAGCCCAATTCGATGGATAATCTTTTTCGGATTCAATCAATAATTGAACCGCTCTATCTCTGATTTCAGGGGTATATTTTGGTTTTTTCATCGGAACATTCTCTCAGGAAAGTTGGTCTCCGACAAACCCGGTACGGTTCAGGGCAAACATCGTTTTCGAATTGAGCAGGTAAATGGTAAATTAAAGATTCTTCAAAATTCTTGCTACACTTTACTATAGTCGATGTAAAGGTATAGGTTTAGGCATGAATTTGATTACTGTAATTTACAACATTGAAATAATTTAAAAAGTGATTTTGCAAAAAGTCTGGTTTCTCATTTTTTATATGAAGTTTTTTCAATGTCAGATACTGCTTATCAAAGACCATAAAATAAAAAGCCCTCAATTGAGAGCTTTCAAGTTTATTGATTGACTCAGGCCAGGTTTTGGCGTTTTAAAACTTCTAGCATGGTTGATCCGAGCTCTGCAGGACTACGCGTATAAGCCATACCCGCTTTTTCAAAGGCTGCAAATTTTTCTTCTGCTGTACCCTTACCGCCAGAAATAATTGCACCTGCATGCCCCATACGCTTACCTTTTGGTGCAGTCACACCTGCAATATAGCCCACAACTGGCTTGGTGACATGAGACTGAATATATTCAGCTGCTTCCTCTTCTGCGCTACCGCCAATTTCACCAATCATGATAATGGCTTCGGTCTGCGGGTCTTCTTGGAACAACTTCAAGCAATCAATCTGGTTCATGCCTGGAATTGGGTCTCCCCCAATGCCAATACAGGTTGACTGACCTAAACCGAGCTTTGTAGTCTGAGCTACAGCTTCATAGGTTAGTGTACCCGAACGCGAGATAATTCCGATTTTACCTGGCTGATGAATATGTCCTGGCATAATGCCGATTTTACATTCTCCCGGGGTAATAATACCCGGACAGTTTGGACCGATTAAACGCGCACCATTGCCATTGGTTTCAAGATAACGCTTGGCCTTTAACATATCTAAAGTCGGCACACCTTCAGTAATTACAACAATAAGTTCAATCCCAGAATCTACTGCCTCTACAATTGAATCCAATACAAATGGTGCAGGTACATAAATGACCGAGGCATCTGCGCCTGTTTCTTTGACTGCATCTTTCATGGTGTTGAATACAGGTAGGTTTAAATGGCTTTTCCCCCCCTTACCGGGCGTTACACCACCGACGACTTTGGTACCATAAGCCAATGCTTGCTCTGAGTGAAACGTACCATTTTTACCGGTAAAACCTTGTACCAATACTTTGGTGTCTTTATTAATTAATACGCTCATGATTGATACTCCTTAAGCTTTTACCGCAGCAACAATTTTTTCTGCTGCATCAGCTAAACCTGATGCAGAGATTAACGTGAGTCCAGATTCATCCAATAACCTGGCACCCAGTTCTGCGTTATTTCCTTCCAAACGCACAACGACCGGCACGGTTACATGAACTTCCTGGACCGCTGCAATAATGGCTTCAGCAATCATGTCACAACGTACAATTCCACCAAAAATATTAATTAAAACCCCTTGTACCGAGCTGTCTGCCAAAATAATTTTAAACGCTTCAATGACGCGCTCTTTGGTTGCACCACCGCCAACATCAAGGAAGTTCGCAGGCTGACCACCATACAGTTTGATGATGTCCATAGTTGCCATAGCAAGCCCCGCTCCATTGACCATACATCCAATGTTACCTTTTAAGGCTACATAATTCAGGTCATGTTCTGAAGCTTTTAATTCGCGTTCATTTTCCTGAGACTTGTCACGCATCGCTACAATTTCGGGTAAACGGTATAAGGCGTTAGAGTCGATCCCGACTTTGGCATCCACACATAAGATGTCACCATTTTCACGAACTGAAAGGGGGTTAATCTCAAATAGGGCAAAATCATTTTCAATAAATGCCTGATAAGCTGCAGTCATAATTTTGACAAACTGATTGATCTGACCATCTTTCAAATGAAGAGCAAAAGCCACTTCACGAGCTTGAAATGGCATCAGTCCAACCAATGGATCGACTTCGACTTTTATAATTTTTTCTGGGGTTTCTTCAGCCACTTTTTCAATTTCGACCCCACCTTCAGTCGATGCCATAAAAGTTACGCGACGGCTGGAACGGTCGACCACTGCACCAAGATACAGCTCGCGTTCAACCGGATAAACATCTTCAGAGACTAAAATGCTGTTGACTGGTTGTCCATTGGCATCCGTCTGATAAGTCACTAAACGAGTACCAATGATCTGATTGGCATAGTCTTCAGCTTCTTGTGCAGACTTCACCACTTTTACCCCACCAGCCTTACCGCGTCCCCCGGCATGTACTTGGGCTTTGAGTACTGCAAATTTACCACCAAGCTGCTCAAAAGCTTTTACGGTTTCTTCTGCATTTGTTGCCAAGATACCCTCTTGAACCGGCATCCCATATTTTTTTAATAACGTTTTTGCTTGATACTCATGTAAATTCATTGAACAACCTTTTAGTACTTATTTGACTTTGTTATTACGTTCACCAATATCTTTTGGTTCACATCAATCAATATTGGTATTTTGAGAACTTAAAATGATTCTTATCTTTATTTTTAGATGATTGTTCTAATAAAAACAACTATCAAATGTAAAAAGAGCGACCTAAGCCGCTCTTTTTTGTCTTACTTACGCTTACGTTGAATCGCGTGAATCGCTCGTCCATCAACTGCAAGTGCAGCTTCATGAACCACTTCAGAGAAGGTTGGATGACCAAAAGTCATCAACTGTAAATCTTCAACTGAAGATACAAACTCAAGTGCAATCATACCTTGGTGTACGATATCAGACGCAGCTGGTCCAATCACATGCATACCAAGTAAACGGTCAGTTTTTGCATCAGCAACAAACTTCACGAAACCAGCACCTTCGCCCGCAGCTAAAGCACGGCCATTTACAGCAAAACCGAATTGACCAGTTTTAACTTCGTGGCCTTTTTCTTTGGCTTGCTCTTCTGTTAAACCGACCCACGCTGCTTCCGGGTGAGTATAGATAACAGAAATAATCGTGTCGTAGTTCACTTGTGCAGCATGACCATGAATACGCTCTACAGCCATTACGCCTTCTTCCATTGCTTTGTGTGCAAGCATTGGACCACGTACCAAGTCACCAATTGCATATACGCCTTCCACAGAAGTCGCACACCAATCGTTCACTTCAACCAGACCGCGTTCAGTCAGTTTAATGCCACAATCATCTGCCAATAAACCTTCAGCATAAGCACGACGGCCTACACAAACGATCAACTTATCGAAAGTTTGCTCTTTGTCTTCACCGCCTTGAGTGTACTTAACAGTTACTTCACGACCGTTAATTTCAGTACCAGACACTTTCGCGCCTACACGGATATCAAGACCTTGCTTAGTTAACAGTTTCTGGAAGTCTTTTGCCAATGCTTTATCAGCCATTGGCAAGAATGCATCCATTGCTTCAAATACAACAACTTCTGCACCTAAACGACGCCATACTGAACCAAGCTCAAGACCAATCACGCCTGCACCAATAACACCTAAACGTTTAGGCACTTCTGGGAATTCAAGCGCGCCAGTTGAATCAACAATGATGTCTTGATCAACAGGAGCTACAGGAATATTTACTGGCACAGAACCAGTGGCAAGAATGACATACTTAGGCTCTAAAACTTGAGTTTCACCTTCGTGAGAAACGAACTCAACTTTTTTACCTGCCAGTAATTTACCAGTACCTTTTAACCATTCAACACCGTTACCTTTTAATAACTGGTCAATACCGCCAGTCAACTGATCAACGATTTTATCTTTACGTGCAAGAAGCTTAGACAAGTCGAAACTTACTTCACCAGTGGTAATACCGTGATCATCTAAATGTTTTACGGTGTCTTCATAACGGTGTGAAGAATCAAGTAATGCCTTAGACGGGATACAACCCACGTTTAAGCAAGTACCACCTAAAGAAGGTTTGCCTTTATGAATACGTTTTTCGATACACGCAACTTTAAAACCAAGTTGAGCTGCACGAATTGCAGCTTCATAACCACCTGGTCCACCGCCAATTACTACTAAATCAAATTGTTGAGACATTATGCTCTCCAAAAATGGGCTTAGAGGATCGCTCTAAGCCCATGGATTTATTCTATAAAATTAAAGATCAAGGATAAGACGAGCAGGTTCTTCTAACAATTCTTTGATTGCTACAAGGAAACCTACAGCTTCTTTACCATCAATTAAACGGTGGTCATAAGAAAGTGCTAGATACATCATTGGCAAGATTTCTACTTGACCATTCACTGCCATAGGACGGTCTTGGATTTTGTGCATACCCAAGATTGCTGTTTGTGGTGTGTTCAAAATTGGGGTAGAAAGCAATGAACCAAAAGTACCACCGTTAGTAATAGTGAATGTACCGCCAGTCATGTCTTCAATGCCCAACTTACCGTCACGTGCCTTAACAGCATAAGCGCGAATACCGTTTTCTACTTCAGCATAGTTCATACGGTCAGTATCACGTAATACAGGAACCACTAGACCACGGTCGCTTGATACAGCTACACCGATGTCATAGTAACCGTGATAAACAATGTCATCACCATCGATAGACGCATTTACAGCAGGGTAGCGTTTCAGTGCTTCAGTCGCTGCTTTAACGAAGAATGACATGAAGCCTAAACGTGCACCATGACGTTTTTCAAATGCGTCTTTATATTGAGCACGCATTTCCATGATTGGTTTCATGTTCACTTCGTTGAACGTAGTCAACATTGCTGTTGATTGAGTTGCAGCAAGTAAACGTTCAGCAACACGTTTACGAAGACGAGTCATAGGAACACGTTTTTCGATACGTTCACCAACAGCAACGCTTAACGGCGCAGCAGCAGGTTTAGCTTGATGGTTTGCAACATCTTCTTTAGTGATGCGGCCACCGCGACCAGTACCAGCTACATCGCTCGCTGCAATACCAGTTTCAGTCAATGCTTTACGCACTGCTGGAGCTTGATCAGCAACAGGTTGAGCACGCTCAACAACAGGTGCATTACCCGCTTGAGTTTGTGCAGCCGCTTGTTCAACTTTCTCTTCAGATTGAACTGCTTGAGTTTGAGCAGCGCCAGAAACAGCGCCCTCTTCAAACTGTGCAATCACTTCAGCAGAAAGCACTGTATCGCCTTCATTTTTAATGATTGACGCAATTGTACCGTCAGCAGGAGCAACAACTTCTAAAACAACTTTATCAGTTTCAATATCGCAGATCACTTCATCACGTGATACAGCTTCACCTGGTTGTTTGTGCCAAGTTGCAATCGTACCGTCTGCAACTGACTCTGGGAATACCGGTGCTTTAATTTCGGTTGCCATTACTTAGAATCTCCTGATTGTTCAGCTGCAATCGCTAATGCGTCATTTACCAGCTGAGCTTGTTGTTTTGCATGCAAATATGGTGAACCGCAAGCTGGCGCAGCAGAAGCTGGACGACCTGCGTAGCTAACACGTACCTGTTTACCTGTTTTCATTACATCGTCATATAAACGAGGAGCAATGAATAACCAAGCACCTTGGTTTTTCGGCTCTTCTTGAGTCCAAACCACTTCTTTTAGATTTGGATAAGAAGCAAGTACTTCAGCAATACGTTGTTCTGGATATGGGTACAATTGTTCGATACGAACGATTGCAGTGTTGTTTAATTCCTGTTCACGACGTTTTTCAAGTAAATCGTAATAAACCTTACCACCACAAAGCACCAAACGAGTTACATCAGATTTGTTGATGTTGTCGATTTCGTCAATCACAGTCTGGAATGAACCATTTGCAAGCTCTTCAAGCGTAGAGGTTGCAAGTTTGTGACGAAGCAATGACTTCGGTGACATGATGATCATTGGTTTGCGGATTGGACGAAGTGCTTGACGACGCATCGCATGGAAAATTTGCGCTGGTGTAGTCGGTGTCATCACTTGCATGTTGTCTTCAGCACAAAGCTGTAAGAAACGTTCTAAACGTGCAGATGAATGCTCTGGACCTTGACCTTCAAAACCATGTGGAAGAAGCATAGTTAAACCACATACGCGTTCCCATTTAGTTTCACCAGATGCGATGAACTGGTCAATTACAACTTGCGCACAGTTAGCGAAATCACCGAACTGAGCTTCCCAGATAATCAAGCTCTTAGGAAGAGTCGTTGCATAACCGTATTCAAATGCAAGTACCGCCATTTCTGACAATAAAGAGTCATAAATTGCTGTACGTGGCTGGTTTTCTTTCAGGTTACATAATGGAATGTAAGTTGAACCGTCTACCTGGTTATGCAATTTCGCATGACGGTGTGAGAAAGTACCACGACCCACGTCTTCACCAGTTAAACGAACCAGGAAGCCTTCATCTAGAATAGTTGCATACGCTAAAGTTTCTGCAGCCCCCCAGTTCAGCGGCATTTCGCCAGTTTGCATTTTCAGACGGTCGTCAATCACTTTTGCAACCTGACGCTGCATAACGAAGCCTTCTGGAAGCTCACGCATTTTGGTACCGAGTTCTTTCAAGCGTTCGATTGGGAATGATGTATCCCATACGTCTGTGTACTCGTGACCCAAGTATGGAGACCAGTCGACAAACATTTTGGTATTTGGTTCAAGTACCAATGCATTGGCAACATGCTTGCCTGCTTCAAGGTCTGAACGGTATTGTTCAACCATTGCATCAGCAGCAGCACGATCCAGAACATTTTGTTGTACAAGTTGGTCAGCATAAAGCGTACGAGTGGTCGCTTTTTTGTTAATCACTTGATACATCATTGGTTGAGTTGCAGCTGGCTCATCCGCTTCGTTGTGACCACGACGACGGTAACAGAACATGTCAATTACAACGTCTTTACGGAAAGTATGACGGAAGTCATGTGCCAATTGAGAAACAAACAATACAGCTTCAGGATCATCACCATTGACATGGAAGATCGGTGCCTGAATCATTTTCGCGATATCAGTACAGTATTCTGTAGAACGTGCATCACGTGGGTCAGAAGTTGTGAAGCCCACCTGGTTGTTAACAACGATGTGAACTGTACCACCTACGGTATAACCACGTGTTTGTGACATCTGGAAGGTTTCTTGGTTTACACCTTGACCTGCAAATGCTGCATCACCATGAACAATGATTGGCAATACATCATCACCACCAATGTCTTTGCGACGGACTTGACGTGCACGTACAGAACCTTCAACTACAGGTCCAACGATTTCCAAGTGAGATGGGTTAAATGCCAATGCCAAGTGAACTTCGCCACCCGGTGTCATCACGTTAGATGAGAAACCTTGGTGATATTTAACGTCACCAGAACCTTTTTTGTGCAGTGATTTACCCTCAAACTCACCAAACAGGTCAGCCGGGTTTTTACCCATAATGTTGACCAGCAAGTTCAAACGGCCACGGTGCGGCATACCGATTACAACTTCTTTACAGCCTACAGAGCCTGCACGTTGAATCAGTTCATTCACCATCGGGATGAAGGATTCACCACCTTCTACACCAAAGCGTTTTGCACCAACGTATTTATTACCGAGGTATTTTTCCAGACCTTCAGCTGCTGTCAGACGTTCTAAGACGTGTTTTTTCTGCTCAGCAGTGAAACCGAATTGACCTTTTGCACTTTCAAGGCGTTGTTGAATCCAGCGTTTTTCTTTGGTATCAACAATATGCATGTATTCAGCACCAATAGAAGCACAATAAGTTGCTTCCATCGCCTGAACCATTTCAGCTAGAGTTGCTTCACTCTTACCGATTGCAAGGTTACCTGTGTTAAATACTGTATCTAAATCAGATTGAGTCAAACCATGCGCAGCAAGATCAAGATCAGGTACGATTTCACGCTTAGCCAAACCTAGTGGATCTAATTTTGCTTTTTGATGACCACGGTTACGATAAGCCGCAATTAGTTGCAATACGCCAATTTGACGACGCTCATGCTCAGAACTTACAGCACTTTGAATTACAGGTTGAACGCGACTTGAGTTGCGACCTAATAAAAGGAATTGCTCACGTACATTGCTATGTGGTTGATCACCTTTAGGGAATTTACCGAAGTATTCCTGCCAGTCAGCACCTACTGAATCTGGAGCCGTCAAATACTGCTCATAAAGTTCTTCAATATACGCTGCACTGTCAGCGCTAAGTTCAGTGTCAAGACGCAGTGCGTCAGCAACTTCTTGCATTTGTGGACCCATTTCCTATTGCAAAAACATTTTCAGGATGCTTTTTAAGCGAACCCATGATTAATAATGTCAAATTGGTAATATGACATTAGTCCCCATAAGGCATAAGCCATGAGGCGTGATCACTACATTAGGAATAACCCAATGTGAATAATGAATCATAACGCCCCCATTGGCATCATCACTCATTGATATATACTCGACCAAGACCGAGCAATTTTTTTGCAAATCGACTTAGAAAAAATAACTACGCGACTTAATTTTTCTAAAGCGATTTATATCTATTTATAAACCTTATACATAATTTCAGATGTTGAAAAAATGTACGCAAATACAGTGCTTTTTTTAAATATAGCTTTGTGCCAAATCGTAACATGTTCTCCAGTTGCAATTGATTTTTTTGACACATACCTCTCATAACTCAGCGAAATACATATCCTCCATTTTCATCTAACATATGGTGCTTTATCTCATAATTAGATTCAATCTAGACCAAAGTCCTACCCCACGCCCACACATATAACAAAAGAGAGCTCAATATTTAAACTGGCTCTCTTTATATGCGTTATATGATAACATTTTAATCTCAACTTTGCAGATTCAAGCCTACAATTAGTGCTTTAATCACTCACTCAAACAATCCCACCACACTTAGATCGCTTTTAAGCAAGATTCCGTCTCTACTTTAATCAATTATAGGACTTACGCACTATTATTTATAGATTCTCTGTGGTAGCAGATGATTTTTATCGAGAATAAAGTCATCAATGAAGTTTTTGATCATTGGTCTAAATAATTTCTTCTGCCAACGATATACA
>NZ_VOYP01000069.1:0-9739 GCF_013420235.1 Acinetobacter sp. YH01022
ACTTTTTTCGTTCAAAAAAAAAATACATAACTTAAGAGAAGGCGTATACTTTATAATAACAAATAGAATCACCTAGGAGCAGACAAATGCCTCTCAAATTTGTAATCCGATTCGCGAGTATTTTGTTTTCATTATTAATTCTGGTTGTTATCGCGACTCAATTTTTATTTTCAAGTAAGGTAACAACGGACATATGGATCATTTCATTTCCTATTATTTTGGCTATTCCAATCTTGACATCTATTGTTTTTGCAAAAAATGATGAATTCAGTATCCATTCTATGGATTAATGTATTTATATGAATTGATAAAGTAATGTCCTAATCACTGAAAAGCTCATTACAAGGTGCAATGCTGTTCACTTAAGAGGAGCAGCATTGTGATCTACCGGATAACGGGTTTTTGACATCTTAACCGTTCGGGGTGTTGTTGGCCTCGAACGCCTTTCCAGAAACAGGCTACCCATCCCTGATCTCAGCTCCGATAGCCGCCTGCCAGTCCCTGACAAAGGGTTGGCATTCGCCATCACAATCAGCTGAACGGCTATGTACTGGCATGCAGGCTTAAAACGGATATCCGAAGGTGAACGCCCAAAGGCTACCGCTGCAAATGCCGCTTCTCGCCGAATAATATTGTAGCTCAGCAACAGACCCCACAACTCCTGATAAACCAGCTCTACCGTCTTGCTGCGAAGCGTGATGGCATTATGCTGCATCGAGCTTTTGATATCCCGAAAACCCAATTCGATTTCCCAACGCTCTTGATAGAGCCTGGCGATATCCTTTGCAGGATATTGATCGGCCGGCAGCGAGGTCAGAACTGTCTTTATTCGTCCGCCCCGCACAGCATAACTCACTTGCCTGACTTCCCAGTATTCGGGGAGCATCGGGTTTTTCTTTCTTGCCTGGGGTGACACTTTCATCCGTACCCGCACGTCACCTTCTGCATACGTCTCGATCACATCACTTTTCAGATTTTTGCGCTCCGGAATCAGCCAGTGACGACCTTGACCTTGCATCGAGAGTGAAAGCAATAAATCCGCACTCCAAAAACCCTTGTCAAACAAGGTGATCGAGTTATTCGGAATCTGGGAGATAAACTTTGCAGCCAAAGGAATCTCGCCCCGGCGATAGGGACTGATCTGTGCATCGACCAGTGTATGTGAGCGCACATTCATCAGCGCGACGAGCCGTAGCATCGGAAATGGCGTCTGGCGCTGTGTAGAAGTATTGCCTGAGCCAAAGTGCTCACGAAAATCAGTCGTATCCTGGGTTCGGAAGAGTGCACCATCGACAGCAAAGACCTGAAGCCCCTGCCATTGATCATCTGGATATCGCTCATGTCCCCAGTATTGACCCGTCTGGCGAAATAGCCACTCTACAGGATTTGCACCCAAACGCTTACGGGCTTCAGTTACCCCACTACGTGCCAGCAGGTCAAGAGAGGCTAACCCCTGAGCGCAAATATTCAGTCTTCTTGCCACTTCATGGATGGGCTCATCCCGAAAAATTGCCATCCCAAAAACCAGCCAGAGGACTTGATCTGCAGGCAAGCGTCGCCTGCGGATAGTAGCTGAACTGCTCAACTTGAGTGCGGATTCGACCCACTCAATGGGGATATTGTGAGTAAAGGTACTCAGATCCGAGAAGTTAAATAGACCGTTGAGGTCGAGAAGATCCTGCTGAAACACCATAAAAAATCCGATGCCAAACCTGACATCGGATTCTCTAATAAATTTCGCGAGGCTTCAAATGCTTAAGTGAACAGCATTGCATTACAAGGTGGGCTTTTTTATTGTCCAATAACAAGAAGAAATAGGATGTACTGAGAATTAATCAATGGTTGTTAAGTCTGGATAAGAGTAAAATGGGTACATTGAGTGCAACAATGCACAAGCCTGTATATCTGTGTTATGGCATGCTAAAATATCAGACCGTATATCGGTCAAATAATCTCAAAGCTTGATTGACGGTCAAGACCATATTTCACCTCAATCATGGCAAATTCTATCTCGACATCATCATTAATCACCGCAAGTATTGTTTCACATACACTGGATTTCACCCAGTCTCTATAACCTTTAAGATAGTATTCCTTTACCTAATTCTGGAGGTAAATCACGCCAGGGACTACCGGTTCGAGCAATCCACTCAGTACAGATTTAAGAAATAGTCTATTATTTTTATCTCTGCACCCGTGGTCTAGCCATTATAGATTTATCATCCTAATTTGGCTAATTCTCAGCAGCCCCTAATAAAAAAGTGGGATTCACCAAATACTTTACCCTATTTAATAGTCTTGTATTTTGCTGTTAATGGCAACCAAACTAAATAGCTATAAACGAAAACAGCTACGACCATCGCGATATGAAATGCCCAATCAACCCAATAACTGAGATCGAACAAAGTAGCGGAAAAGTATAAAGGTAGGAAAAAGAATCCCAATATAGCAATACCTAAAGCTATCCAAGCGCTACGTCGATGATTGAATGTTTTTTGCCTATTTTTGATTAGCCAATATAACCATGGCATGATTAGCAGGGTGAGCAGTATTACAACGAGAAGCCCATTTTCTAGTATGGCCTCCCACAACATCATCAGCATTTGATAAATTATCATTATAATTTCCTGTTCCTGATTGGCAAATTAAACACGCCCTTTCGCTACAGCCATGTAGGCTGGCTTGAGCATCATTTCCTCTAAAAACCAAGCAAAGTAACTTTCTTTCAATGGATCAACAAATGGTACAGTGGGTGTTAAATTATTTTCATAGTCAAATTCAACCAACATTGCTTTACCCTCTTCAATTAAAAGTGGACAAGAGGTATAACCATTAAACTTCTGACTTGGTAACTGACCTTTCATCACATCAATCAAATTTTGTACTACCACTGGAGCAGATAACTTGACTGTAGCTGCAGTTTTACCTTTTGGAGTGCCATTGATATCACCTAATCCAAAAACATTAGAGTAGCGGGTGTGTTGCAATGTATATTTATCAACCTCTAGCCAGCCAATAGAATTAGCAAGCGGGCTGTTTTTTACACTATCTACAGCAACCATTGGTGGCACAAGATGTATAAAATCATACATTTCTGTATGCTGATTTCCCTGTGTATCGACAAAAAATGCAGTTTTCTTATCGACGTCAATACCTGTTAATTTTCGTTCAAAATAAACATCAATTGGTTTTTCAAGTGATTGCCAACGGTTAAGCACATTTTCATTGACCTTAGGAACACTAAAGACTTGTTTGCTTGGACTAAAAAAATCGATTTGGCTATTGCTCAGTGTCCCAGCTTGTTGCAAGCGGTCATATAACATGAATGTCATTTTTAACGGTGCACCTGCACATTTCATATCCGTATGCGCCATAGTCATTACCGCTCGTCCACCACGTTTTCGAAATTTGTCCATCTGATGCCAAGTTGCTAAAGCTATTTCGGGGCTAGCATAGACACTACCAATTCCATTTTTACCCAAATCACTTTTGGATAAACCTTGAATTTGTTCATACCCTAAACGCAGTCCGGTAGCAACCACCAAAAAATCATACTTTATTGTTTCACCTGCCTCTGTCACTATTTTATTTTGGTCAGGCTCAAATGCTTGCACATTAGATTAAATCCAATTCACATCTTTGGGTACAAGGCTTGTATTATCATTTAATACTTTATCAACTGATTGCCATATCCCAGTTGCCAATAAGGTATAACCTGGTTGATATCGATGCGTGGTATTATGATCAATAAGTATTAGCTTGGCATTCGGCAACTGTTTGCTTAAGCGGTTAATCGCTGCCAGCCCGGCCAATCCTGCTCCTACTACAACCACAGTAACCGCATTCGTTTCTGCTGAAGCCTGAGTGGTATGACTTAAATGCAGACCTGCTGTAGTGATGAGTCCGACACCAGCTGCCATTTTTAGAAAATCCCGTCGATTATTACGAATACTCATGTATTCTCCTTTCGAATCTTTTTTATCGTTAAAGTGTTATTCAATGACCGGCTTTAGAATCTCTATTTCATTTCTGATCTTAGGTCATATGTAGATCACTAACATCAATCCATTCTAGTCTTCTGATCCTAATAAAATTCGAATAGATGAGATTATACTATCTAGTTAATTTTGCTTAAAAAACAAAATTTTTCATAGCCGACCAAAGCACTATAATTGATCAATCCTGATGCTGATTTTTTGTATAGGTTCTTTTAGCCTGTTATATTTTTATTTACAAGCAGATTAAATTATATACAAATTTATCTCATTAAATCACTTTTTTGATGCTTGGTTAGTATGTGCTAAGAGCCTAGATTAATATATTAAATTGAAAACAGTACTACAGCATCAGAAAGAAAAAACCAACTGATGCATCACTTACGAAATTAGTATTCGTAGTTATTATTGATTGACCATTCTTGTAATTTTCCAAACTTGATCTGGTCATTAAAAAGCAAATCATTGTTTGCTAGCGTCCTACTCTCATCTGTTGGACAGAAACCATCATCACAGTCTGAATCGACGACCCAGCAGCCGCGGACAAATAGGATTTCATTTCCTTCTTGCTCCAGCTGTTTTTCTACCCGTTGAATTGCTTCATCAATGTTTTTTGCGCCTAAATAAGCTGTCACATACGCATAGGATTCCGATGGATCCGATGCTTTTTTAAATTCAATGCCTACACAAAAAAGATGGTTTTTCATCATTTACTCCTCATTTATTTTTAGTCCAAATCTCTCATCAAACTTATTCAGATCCAGCAATTTTTTGCATCTAAAAAAACTGAACCTCTATAGAAAATAGGTCAGTAAGGAAAACCTCACTGACCTGTGTTTAAAACTTAATACGCCAATTTTAACAGAAATCTAAACAGTCCTGCGACCAAGGCCAAGCTTAAAAAACCAGCCAGCCATAAGCCAATAAACCATTTCAATTCAGAAATTTTCATTCAGCCTCCTTAATGATAACCCTCATCACCCACGCGCACTTTATCCCTGAAAACCCAATACGATAGTCCGGTATAAATAAGAATGATCGGAATTAAAATCAGTGCGCCAATAAGGGCGAACAATTGACTACTGGCAGGTGCTGCAGCCTCCCAGATAGTGATGGATGGTGGAATGACATAAGGCCATAAACTAATCAGAAAACCGCTATAAGCGAGAATCACCAAAGCCAAAGTATAAATGAATGGCAGGAACTCTTTGCGCTGCTTACAGGCTTTGATTGCCAGGAAAGTAAACAGCAGAACCAGTACGGGTACCGGGCTAAAATAAAAGAGTTGCGGTTGACTGAACCAGCGTTCTGCAATTTGAGGATGAGCCAAAGGCGTATAGATGCTGACACAAACAAAAATCATCAGTAATGAAATCAGCAGTTTTGGCATCAATTCAAACATGCGGTTCTGCAGCATTTTTTCGGTTTTAAAGATCAACCAGCCACATCCTAGCGTTGCATACAATACGACTACACTTAAACCGGTAAACAGGGAAAAAGGTGTTAACCAATCCAGACCGCCGCCAGTATAGATGCCATTCGTGGTTTCAATCCCCTGAATATAGGCTCCCAAAATCAGTCCTTGGAAAAATGAGCTCAAGATCGACCCCCAAATAAAGGCCTGATCCCATAAATGTTTGGTTTTATTGGCCTTAAACCGGAATTCGAAGGCAACGCCCCGGAAGATCAGCGCGATCACCATTAGAATGATTGGGATATACAGGGCGGACAGTACAGTGGAATACACTAAGGGAAATGCAGCAAATAATCCTGCACCACCCAGTACCATCCAGGTTTCATTGCCATCCCAGACGGGCGCGACGGTATTCATCATAACATCACGTTCCTGTCGATCACCAATAAAGGGAAATAGAATACCGATACCGAGATCAAAACCATCTAGCACGACATAGATCAGCACTCCTAATCCAATAATTAGAATCCAAATTAATGATAAATCGATCATTTTTGATTCTCCTGAGATTGTGTAGGACTTACTTTATCCAGATCGCTCTCCTCATCAATTGTACTTAAAGGACGTTTTGATGCCTGTATGACCGCCTGCTCACTATGGGGTGCCGAATGTATAAACTCCGGACCTTTACGCATCAATTTCAGCATGTAGAAAATGCCAACACCAAACACAATAAAGTAGACCATTACAAAAATGATCAGGGTTAAACCCACCTGTTCCGCTGAAACGGGAGAAAGCGTATCTTTGGTCCGTAAAATGCCATAAACCACCCAGGGTTGACGACCGACTTCAGTGGTAAACCAACCTGCAAGCAAAGCGATAAATCCTGAAGGTCCCATATATAGGGCAAATCTATGCAACCATACCGAGTCATAGAACTTGTCAGTTTTTCTTAGCCATGCACCTAGAACTGCCATTAAAATCATCAGTACACCCAGTCCGACCATAATCCGGAAACTCCAGAATATGACCAGCGAGTTTGGACGGTCTTCAGGTGCAAATTCCTTTAAGCCTTTGACTTCACCATCTAAGGTATGTGTCATGATCAGACTGCCCAGATTCGGAATTCCGATCGCATACTTGGTTTCTTCTGCTTCCATATCTGGAATACCAAATAAATACAGTGGCATGCCATGATCTTTATTGGTTTCCCAGTGTCCTTCCATAGCTGCCAGTTTGGCTGGTTGGTGTTCCAGGGTATTCAAGCCATGCATATCTCCGACAAACATTTGTAGAGGTGCCAATGCCAGAATCATCCACATGGCCATGGAAAATGATTTTTTCACCAAGGCATCACGACGGCCTTTTAATAAATGAAATGCGGCTGTGGAAGCTACTAGCAAAGCAGAGACCAGAAAGGAAGCCATTGCCATATGTGCCAATCGATAAGGGAAAGATGGATTAAAGACAATGGCAAACCAGTCTTGCGGGACAATAATGCCATTTTCAATGGTGAAGCCCTGAGGGGTTTGCATCCAGCTATTCGAGGACAGAATCCAGAACATTGAAATACAGGTGCCTATAGCCACCATCAGCGTTGCGAAAAAATGGGTTTTCGGTCCCACTCGGCCCCAACCAAATAACATAATCCCCAGAAAACCGGCTTCAAGGAAAAACGCACTTAAAACCTCATAAGCGAGTAATGGTCCTGTGACACTGCCGGAAATCCGTGAAAACTCACTCCAGTTGGTACCAAACTGATAGCTCATCACCACGCCAGAGACCACGCCCATACCAAAGGACAGTGCAAAGACTTTGATCCAGAACTTAAATAAGTCCCGGTATACTGGATCGTTAGTTTTAAGCCAACGCCATTCCAGAACGGCCAGAAAACTGGCTAAACCAATAGAAATTGCCGGGAAAATAATATGAAATGATACGGTAAATGCAAACTGGATACGTGCCAGTTCCAGCGCGGTTAGCCCTAAATTCATGCTGCCTCCTGCTGATCAATTGAATACAGGGAGGACATCAACAGCACCGATTGATGCAGTGAAACTGACACCCCTTGCCAGACATCGATCTTCTGGTATAGGGATGAAACCCGTATACCAGATACGCTATAGACTTTTTTGAGGGCGAACGAAACCATTACACTGTTAGCGAACAGCGAAAACTGAATTCTCATGATTAAAACTCTTTAAGATGTTGTGTAGTGCAAACAAAACAACTGTTTGACGTGACCAATCATGTCCTAAAGAGCCAAAGGAGGCGCCCTGCCCTGCGGCAGCAAATACAACTTCTGTAAGCTGAAATAGACATGCCGGAAGACAGGCTGATAGAAATTAAGTCGAACCTGAATCCGGTCCAGAACTTCATCAATCCCCAGCTTAAATGGCAGTACCAAATCACCATAAACCGTACAATATTGGCATTGATGGTTATGTTTATTGTGATCGTGGGAATGTTGAGGAATCAAATCCTTGAGCAGCTCATGATGAACTGAGTGGACATGATGATGATCGACAGGCGAAAGAAGATTGTGGGTAATCGACATACAGACCGGAGCAATGTGAAATTTTTCCGGCAGCAGAGGCTGTAAATATACTGCAATTTGCAAAAGTATGGCTGCAAATGCAATAAAGATTCCACTTCGCTTCAGCAAGTTTTCTCTCGACTGGCATCGAATAAGAGGGATACGCTGAATAAAAACATGAAATTTAAAGATAAATTCCTACGTATTTACTCAACTTTTCATTCTACAAATATATAATATATACTTAGTTTTGAAAAGCAAAATAAATAAATAAAAAGTCAATTAAATTAAATGCTTAAAATTTAAAAAACTTTCTCTTACGATTGATGCAGGAGAAAGTTATGTATTGTACAAAAAGTGTTCAGAAGAATACTTTGCTTACTTGAAATAATTGAGAGGCAATTTTAAGTAAGATACGCCATTTTTTTCTGGCTGAGGAAAACGTCCTGCATTCATATTAATCTGAATGGATGGCAAAATCAGTTCAGGCATTCTTAAGGTTGCATCACGTTTTTGACGCATTGCAACAAACTCCGCTTTTTCTGTACCAGTATGAATATGAATATTAGACTTTTTCTGAGTTTTGATATCGGTTTCACAGATATAGTCATGACGTGATTCCGGTAAATAGTCATGACACAGGAAAACACGAGTTTCTTCAGGCAACTGATAGAGGGTCTGCACAGAATCAAATAAAGTTTCAGCATTGCCCTTCGGAAAATCACATCGTGCCGTTCCATAATCAGGCATAAACAAGGTATCACCTACAAAAACAGCATCTCCAATCACATAACTCAAGCATGCAGGTGTATGTCCAGGGGTAGGAATATTATAGGCTTGTAAGTTGCCAATATGAAATTTTTCATGATCCTGGAATACATGATCAAATGTCTGGAAAGCATTGAACTGTTTGATATCAATGTTATAGATTGAGCTAAAGGTTTCCTGTACCAATGAAATCCGTTTGCTCATCGCTGTTTTTCCACCGAGCTGCTGTTTTAAATACTGTGCTGCTGTTAAATGATCTGCATGTACATGCGTTTCCAAAACCCACTCAACCAGTAAGCCCTGCTCTTTGACATACGCGATGATTTGATCGGCATGCGTGGTAGATGTCACTGCTGAAGCAGAGTCATAATCGAGAACACTGTCGATAATCGCACATTGTTTTGTACCTGGATCTGAAACTACATAACTGAATGTATTTGTTTTAGGATCAAAAAAATCTTTTACATTTGGTTGAGTCGACATAGTCTTACTCCTTTTTAAAATTTAGAAGCTCACAGAGCATATTTAAAACTTAGTTTTTGATACAAGGCAGGCCATTTTTCCACCAAGATTTCATACCACCTTTTAACTGTGTGACTGAATATCCCATCTTGGCCAATCTGCGTGTCGCTGGAATGCTCCGGTGCGCCGATAAACAAATGGTCACCACGGGCTGATCCAGATTGAGCCCCAATGACTGTATTGTAGATTCATTCAACTGTGTAATAGGTAAATTAACAGCAC
The DNA here is from genome assembly GCF_013420235.1 of Acinetobacter sp. YH01022. Taxonomy (NCBI): domain Bacteria; kingdom Pseudomonadati; phylum Pseudomonadota; class Gammaproteobacteria; order Moraxellales; family Moraxellaceae; genus Acinetobacter; species Acinetobacter sp. YH01022. Next base: position 9,458 of record NZ_VOYP01000069.1, read on the forward strand.
CTTTTATATGACTGTGTTTAAACTCTTGAGCACTTCGGACATCAACAATCTGTACAATTTCCTGTTTCTGTAATAATTCCTGACAAGTGATTTCAGGCACCTTGCCCCAAGGTAGATACATCAGAATATTAAACATGATTTTCCTCTATTAGAACAGTTGTTATCCGCGACTTATATTTATAAGGATTTAAAATAAAAATAAGTAGTAAAATAAATATAAGCCAATCTTGGGTTAAACTTCAAATCTATCCTCATAGAAAATACAATGACTTTTTAATAACC
>NZ_VOYP01000070.1:0-9375 GCF_013420235.1 Acinetobacter sp. YH01022
TTTGTACAAACTTGGCATTAGCGGAACCGATCTGTGTCCATTGCTGATTAATTTTAGTTGTCGCTTGAATTTGCTGATCGGAAATTTTTTTCATTTCCTGACCGGCATTGCCTTTAATCTGCAGCGTTAACGAGACCGTAGTATTTTTTCCGCTCATAGTTTATGCCTTTGGTTTTGAATGCTTGCGAATAGTTGAAACATAGGTGGTATTGCCAGATGATTTAGGCACGTTAGATTGCTGTGGAACAGCGTTAGATTCACGAGGTTTGTTCTGATGAGTATTGTCTAGCCGCTCATCGCTAAGTAGTGCCATGGCTAAATGTAGAGGCATATTTTTGGCCTCTACATAAGGTATGCCTATTACAAAAAGGGCACGGATCAACCGTGCCCTAAGTTTTAGCTCTCGGCTTGCTCCTTTGCTTCAAGCTCTTCTTTTTTTCTATTCAAATAGTCCAGGTTAGACTTGGAAGAATGTCCAAGCATGTCATAAGTAATCTCATGCTCTTGGCCATCCTTATCGACCAGTTTAGTCATGGCAACCAGATCACCAATGCCAATATATTGCCCTGGCAATAGCTTCGCTTGAGCATCATAGTATTCAATTGCCGTAAGCTGTTTCATGACAATTTGCTTACTTTCAATTGTAGTTTGACCCACCAACTTTTTTAATGCGACAGGCAAGGTGCCTTCAATTTTGAGCTGATCCATTACATGCTCTCCTTAAGCATATCGAGAGCGAACATAGACAAGTTACGACGGGTTTCGCCTTCAACACTATAAGACTCGCTGACTTCACTTGTAGAACAGTCAATGTAAGTTTCACGGAATCCACCAGAAGGGGATTCAATAGAAATACGGGCATCTACGATGTTGTCCCAATCTACGGTGTCTTTACTATCCGGGATAATCACTGCGGCATTTAAAGTGTATGATTTAACGCCGCTAGTACGATACTTATTACGACGTTCACGGTTCATTGTAGGTACTGGACGACGGCCTGTTTGTTTTTGTGTTTCACATGAGGCGCAGTCATATTCTTTGCCATCCACAATCAGGACGATTGATCCAACAGCTTCTTCAGCCATTTTTAAAGCCTCTTATTAAAGATGACTTACTTTTACAGACTTTGATATATGTTTAATGCGGAAATATTTCCATAAAAAACCACCCGTGAAGGTGGTTTTTTAGGTCGATAAACGTAGTGATCAATAAACATTTAATGTTGCAGCAACCACATGCATACCACGTACCCAGTCAGCTGGAATCGAAGCATTCACACGATAGCGATCCGTTGCATCTTCAGTAACTGTAAGTTCATCAGCTGTTTCTTTCACATTCTGTAGAATCTCAGCATGATCCAGCTTTAATGCTTCAGCCAGGAAGATTGAACGCAGGTTACGACGCTGGGCTGCTGTATTTTTACGACGACGTTCTTTAGAAGCAGCTGTACGCATGACTTTACGCACGTAATCAATCGTTAAAGCGCCATTGATGTCCAGCATTAAATCATCAGCTAAACCGGTGTCCGGATTTTTCCGGTATGTTGACACGGCACGAACAATTTCAGGCTTACCATCAGCACCAGTGGCAATCACACAGACACCTGCTTTAAGAGCACGTTCCTGGCGTTCAAAAGTGAGTTTATAGCGGTCTTCAACTGGCTCAACACCACCCAAATTTACACCATTGAATGGCACAGCCGGGTCGTTAGAGTCAGCCAAGGCAGCAGCCATTGCTCCAGCAATTTCAGCCTCTTGACCTGTGGCACCATGATAACAGGCAACAACAATTCGATAGCTTGTTTCAACTGGAGCCTGGGCAGCAAATGTGGTTGCTGCATCAATATCCGTAAAAGGAATAACCAAAATAGCCGGACGTTGTTCAATTGCATCACTGACAAAGTGTAAATGGTCAGTCCATGCCATGGTCTGATCACCTACAGTCGGTGCGCTATTTAAGGCAATAATGGTATGGCCCAAGGGTGAAATGATGTCTAAGGTTTCATCGACATCAATAAATGGATTTTGAGGATCTGTATTATCCACTGCCAAAGTAATTGCATAGGCATCAACCAAGCGATTGGTTTTAACCGCGGCTTTAATCATCTTGCCGACTTTACTATCGGCAATGATTTTATCTTTTGCATCAGCTTCATCATAAATCGCAACGGGCTGAGCCATTACTTTTGCATCGTCGGTTACAAATAAAACTTTATGTTCATTTGATGGAAGACCGGCACGCTGCGTATTGATATTTACGTCAGTATAAATACCTGGTGTTTTAATACCTGCTTGAACTGGCGGCATATTTATTATTCCTTCAGATTGACTAAATCACTTTCATCAACATGCGTATCATTAGGCTGAAAGTAATAATCAAAATTAACTTTATGGATTTCAGATTCAGTTGCCGCTTCTTCACGGTCCCGATCTGAAGCAGTAATGGTGTATTGCGTCGTGAATTCTTGAGACAACACACTGATTGATTGGCTACGAGTTTTTGTATTGAAAATGGTTTTAGTTTTGCCAAGTTCTAACGGACTTAGTCCTTTTAAGCCTTCAGATGACAAATCATTCCCGATCAAAAGGTTTTGAACCTGATGAAGCATGGTAAAGGTGCCAATGTCTGAACCCGCACCATGACGTCGAGCTTCTTCATTTCTAACGGATTGAGCACCCACCAGAACCACAAAAGTAATCTGATATTCAGTCTTGTTATGACTGCTTTTTTTAGGTGTTCCAGAGCCGACGAAAGCTACCCAGATAGCAGGGAAGTGATTCACGATAGTGGAGATATCATCATCAAATTCACCGCCATAGGTTTTAATTTCCCGAATCCAATCCCAGGCTCTGCTCTGAACCTGTTTTGCCAGGACATCCTTAATGGCTTGCTCAATGGTGCCTAAATCCAGATTCACCATCCACGACCTCCAAAATCATGCCGGCCGACGGTCATCACCACGCTATTATTTGAAGTCTTTACTGGAGTACTTGCACCAATGGGTGAACTACCTAAAGCAATCGTTCCTTTTGAAATTTCCTTTAAGGATTTAACCGCATTTTCATAGCGTGTTTTGATGGGATCATTATCTGACATAGCACCTGTACAGGCATGGTAGCGTGCCATGTGGCACGCTAAGGACTTAAGAAATGGCGGCACAGTTTGTAACGGCAGGGAATAACGAGCAGCAATATAACCTTCGATTTCACTGTTTGCTTCATCCATCGCAGCATTCAGCTTGTCCATGTTAATTACGTCTTGATAAGGCTTTTCATTGTCCGTAAGACCAATGAGTTCACGCTCACCAAATTTTTCCGTCATTGCTTCAAGCGTTGCAAACATGGCCGTACTCCTTATGCTTCAGTACCATCAGAGCCGTAGGCCAACTGCCAGTGACCATAACCAGCTTCACCACGGGCTTCTGCACCAAATTTGAATTCACCTTCCATGAAGACTGCATCAGATTCAGCGGTGGTTTGCTGAACAAAATTAGGCTTTTTACGTGGTTGATAAATGAATGGCTTAAGCGGTTTAGAGGTATCTAACAAGAACCATGCATTTGGGTCTGTTAAACGGCCAGACACTTTTACTTTTGCTGTACCTTTGTAAGGGTTTGGCTTGCCATCTTCGAGTTGCGTCACCGTCATTAATGCATTGGCGATGTCTTCTAGTGCGGGTGGCACCAGTAAGATGTTTGGACGTACATTGAGTGGGCGGCCTTCTTCATCCTTTAAAGACTGCATTTGAGTACGTGCAGCACCATATGAAGCTTGAGCTTTGGCAAAAGTTTCAATTGAAAGTTTCTTAGTGCCTTTGTTGGATGCAGCTGACTTTCCGTTGGGATGGTTGGTTGCAAAGAATGCTTTACCGTCATAGCATTTTTTCGTAAAACCGCCATTCACTGCACCATAGACTAATTCGTCTGGCCACTGCTTTGCTGCATAACCTGCACCTTCAGCTTGCGCTTTATAAATGCCCAGTTGATCATCTTCAAGGTCATCACGACTTACAGCAATGGTGGTTTCGTATGGCTTATTCACAATCACATAATTATATTCAGACAGCTTTTTAACTTGCTTTTTACCGACCCATTCTTTCATGCCAGGGAAATTAGCTAACCAGGTATAGTCATTCGCTTTGGTTGTACTTGGAACTTCTGTGGCAATTTCAGGCCATTCTGCTTCACCAGCAGAGAAAGCGTTTGTGAATGCCGAGTTAAGGCTGACAAATAAGCCTGCAATTGTTGCACCATTAATTTTCATGCTACCCATACCCCTTCAGTAGTTACTTCTAAAACCACACCACATTCTGATTTTGTGTTTGTGGCTGATGTTTTGCAGACCGTTGAAGCATCATGGATATAACACTTCTTACCAATTAAGGTTTGATCTACCGCATCTGCACTTGAGTTATCCAATAAAAATGCAGCATGTGTACGCACTAAAACAGATACATCACCATCTGCACCACCAGTGTTATCAATGGTTTGATCTGCAATCCCTAAATAAGTTAGACCCGTTGCCGTTTTACCTTCTTCAGCAAAACCGGTTGATCCTGCCACGACGATGAAACCAGCATGAATAATGGCATTGGCTTTCAACTTGACAGAAATAAGACCCAAATCACGATGTGGGGTTTGGCGGTCTGACCCGCTTAAAATACTGCTCATGCATTTGCTCCTGGTAATTCAACACCCATTAAACGTGCAACTTCTAAAGCTTCAGGTGTGTAAGCTGCTGTTTGGGTATTTGCTGCAATACTGACGGTTTGGGTCTGTTGTTGATTAAGCGCCGCAATTTTGGGCAAGTCTCCTAAATAAGACTTCACAAATTCCGGATTGGTTTTGGCCTTGTCTTTGACCCAATCAATCGTGGCCTTACCTGTCAGACGACCGTCAGAACATGCCGCTAAAATCAGGTCATCCACTTCTTTGGCTTGCGCATTGGCAGCTACAGAGGTTGCCTGGGCCAAAGCTTCTTTATAAACAGCCATAGGTACATATTGAGTAGGATCTGGTTCTAGTTCCGCTAAAGTACTACCTTTAATTAACTGTGCTGCATCAACCAAGTCATATAAGTTTTGACCATTAGCAGCTAAATTAACGGCTGTTTTTTCTTTAATCTGTGCCTGCAGCTTGCCAAGCTCTGCCATAATTTCTTCCGCTGTTGCAGATAAAGGCAGATTCAGCATCCAGCGCAGCTGTTCTAATAGCTCTTCCATTGTGGAATCCTGTTGTTGTGAATTTTGAGATAAAAAGTCTTGAGCAGCTGCTGCAAGTTTGGCTTCAGGCAACTGATCTAAATTAGGTTTATTGGTAAGTGCGACGCTGTGCAGTCCAATAACTGCACCAGTCTTGTTGTAGAAGAGCACTGGAGAAATGTATTTATATTCATCCGAATCGATAAAGTTTTTCGCTTTATCGGTCCATTCAAATTGAGTACTACATATTCCGACTCCTTCTACATAGACAAAACCATTTTGTTTTAACCATCCAGCAGCAGGAGCAGGCTCACCAGTTTCAATTGCTTTTAAAGTGGCATGCTCATAATCAATGACCATGTCAATGTGTTGTTGATTCAATACAGCGACAATTTCATGACCACGCTCCGGAGTTAAAATCCATGCCGGTGCATCAAATGGACGACCATCGATACCGCGGAATTCACCTTCAGGGATAATCACGAAATGTTCAGACTGTGCTGATAAACTCATTGAGCAAGCAGCAATCAATGTTTTAAGCTTCATACTTCTGCTTCAGGTTTTAAGAAGTTTGAGTATGAGAAAAAGAGAAGGGTTTTAGGGTTGGAAGAATTTCCTTATTTTGCGTATTTTTCTATTTGGCGTTGTAAGGCGATTTAAGACACAAAAAATATTTCATTCAAGATTCATCAAATACATTTTTAAAAGATCATCAAAAGCAATCTAACGGCTATCTAACGCTATATTTAATTCATTCGAGTAGCTTCTGATAAAAATAATCTACATCATCATAAATGGCATTCTCTGCCTCCGGTTGCAAATTACCATTTTCATCCATAGGCATAAATGAACGCGCAGGGATATTTCCCCAGGGCAATGGTCCACCTCGTGAGGACTTTCCATACTGACCTTGTTTGGCACCAAATTGATGAGTTGCTGCCTTGGGATCAGCAGTACTAATACTGGCTTCAGTATCGTTAGAGTCTGGCTGAATACTGTCTCTAAGTTGTCCAGACTGGCTTAGAATTTTGCCTGGCTTACGTCTGGCCTCAGTAACTGGACTTAATCCAGCCCAGGCTGGGCGACCCTGGGCATCAAAGTTGTCTTCAACAATGGTGAGGAAGCTACCAGCAATTGCTGAAGTTAAGTCCTTCGGGCGGCTCAATCCCAAAGCGACTTTAGTGAACTTTCTGACTAACTCGTCATTATTGATTTGTATGATGCTCATAATCTATACTGAACTCTGAGATGGTAGTTTCCAAATAGAAAGGTTATGAATGCCGCAAGGCATTGATATTATGCTGTGCAAGTCGGCCGCCATCTCACTCTCGAATGACTTCATATTGTCCCGATTTGACCCCCGCTGAAATATCTGACTGTTTAACTTTAAAAATACTCACAATTTCAATGACGCCATTTTGAGCGCGTAAAGAAAGCTTAATGACTTTTTGCTCCTCACTATCCATACCTCTAAGCACATATAAAACACTGTCATTGTTTACATCATATAAAACAGTTTTTACTTGAGCGATGAGCAGCGGCAGCTCCTGCCATTCCGCAGTACTTAAAGCATCTCCAGCGGTTTCATGTCGTTTTGCTTTTTTGCCAATCAATAAACGGTCAGCAATGGTCACGATCGGGCTTTCTATTGATTGCCATTTATTTTGTAAAAACACAATATCTTCAGCCTGTAATACGCCTACAGTACTGGTTTTGCCCTGAGCTTTGCCAAAGCTCAGCGTATTATCAATAAAGGCATGATGCGCCTTTTGCCGAACTGGTGCCGTAATGATTTGCTGAACCTGTTTTAACCCCTGTTCATTGCCCAGATACTTGGTGGCACGGTTTGCCAGTACCTGATCCATGGCATAACTGGTGGCAGGCGAGTTATTAAATCCGGCAGCAGGGCTAAAGGTCAGTATGGTGCCATCTTGAGTAGGAATGTCAAAACGTTGCCATGTTCCATAAACATCTGCTCCCGTAAAACTGTCTACGCCAATTTTTTCAGAGTATTGGGTTTGATATCCTTCACTGCTCAAGATCTCTTTACCTTCGACTTCACTGGCTGATTTAGCAATGACACGACAGTTACAGCCAAACTTAGAAGGCGGATAGGCCACCGTCCAGAAAGGGTCATCTGCTCTTAAAATACGTCCATTCCAGGCTTTATGTTCTTCCCGGTAGTTCACCATAGTGATATGGCGGTATTCCCAAAACGGACGTGTTTCAGTCGCTTCCAGCATGGTCTTATAACGTCCAGCACTAAACGCTGAACGCATATTGGTATGGTAAATCGTGCGTAGCCGACGCGGTGATCCGAGCTGAACTTCCTGTTCCTGGCCAGCAGGATTGATCACAGTCTTTTTCCCCCACCAGCCTTTTTCCTGAAGTATCGGGGTAATCTCAGCCTGCCATTTTTCAAAGCTCTGACCTTTTTCCAAAGCAGTAATTAACGACTTTCGGATGTCCTGCAGTACATCCAACTTGGCGACTTTAGCCACAGTAAATGCCCGGCTATGGGCATCATCCAAAGTCTGATGCCAGTCCCAGCCAATCTTGTAGCCTTTGGATTGCAGATATTCAATGGCATCGGCGGGTGGCTTATTAAACAGGGCATTTAATTCAGGACGGTGAGGGGTTGGCATTATTCAGCCTCCGCTTCAACACTTAAGCGACCTAACATTTCACAGGCAAAAATCAGTTGAGTCAGTTTTTCCTGCAATGCCGGTTCATCATCATGCGGGTGCAGATCCGACAGCAGCTGCAGTACTTCATCCTCATTTCCGGTTTGCAATTTCTTTACTAAACCTGAAAGCCATTGCTCAGATACAGCCTGACTTTTTTCTACTTGTTCGTTTAATAGCAGTTGCATTGCTTGGTCTTCTAACGGGACGCTCACTGTATTGGCAGCCAGTCGTTGTGTTAGAAGCTGAGGTAAAAATGTATTGGCTGCAAGGTTAGGGGTAGGATTTGCAGATTGTGCAGGCTGTTTGTGCAGAATTTCTTCCTGGTCATCTGCAGGCATAGGAATACCAGTGCGCTCATGTGCCCAGCGCAATGGAATTCTCATACCATTATCTACAAGTGCGCCTATTGATTCGCTAAATACCTGCAGGTCTTCTGTTTCCGTTAAATCAAAGTAAAACTTTGGATAACGGTCTGGGGTAATATTCGGGTAGTTCAAACGCATGAGATGCGTCACCAGCGAATCATTGATGGATCGGGCAAGCTGCTTGGCATCCGATTTCATAATGACTTCAAACTGATTTTCATGGGTTTGGCTTTGTGCATTGGTACTGGTCTTGCCATCTGCCTGGCTCAGTAATGTTCCACCAACAATGATTTTGGACTGGGTCTGCTCACACCATTTAATTAGCGCCATGTGATTGTCAGTATCACCATTAGCTGCATTTTCAAAATCAATGGTCATGCCTTTAGGAATCACGCCACCGGCATTACGTCCAATGCTCATTACGGCTCGAAGCAAAGTCATTTTCTCTTCAGCCGTTGCACCTTCAGGATATTTACCAATACGGATCGGCAAGCCATAGATTTCCAAAAATTCCATGACATCACGGATGCCATAATTTTTAAACAGGAAGGGCCAGCTTAAAACTCGGTGTAAACCGGAACGGGCAATATAGCCTGACTTAGCTTTGTGGCGATGAATAAACCAGCCAAAGTCCCAGAACTCGGCACCTTCCATAGAACTATCATTCAGTCGAAGTTCATTTGGCTTATTGACGGGGGTCATAAAATTGCGTGCAAGCTGATGTTCAAAGCTTTCTGGCAGCCATAAATTACCTAAGCGCTGCCACTTAATTTCCTGGCAGCTGTAGCCATGACCAACAGCATCCATAGCATCAAAAAGAAACATCTCAAAGTCTTGGATTTCATCAATCCACTCATTGACTTCTTCTGCAATTTTTTTTTCCTGATCAGAGGCATTCTTAGGTGGATTTACTCCCCAAGGCAAACCATTCACGCCTTTTTTACGTTTATCCATTTCACTAAAAATATGACCGTCGCGTTCTTCCATATCTGCGAATAGATCGGCTTGGGCTTGCAGGCTGCCTTGTTCTGCACCTAACAGCAGCTGGTGAAGGCGTGCAGGTGTTAGACCAACAACAGGGTGTTCTTGCCACTGATTGGTAAACCAGGCAACGTCGGCAGTTT
>NZ_VOYP01000071.1:0-9246 GCF_013420235.1 Acinetobacter sp. YH01022
GTGGACATTTACCTTCCCGTTTTAACCGTGATAAAGCACGTCCATATGTGGGTGCTTTATCCGTGTTGATCACTTGTGGAATTTGCCACTTCTTCACATTATTTAAAATTTTTCCAAGAAAACAATATGCTGATTTGGTATTACGTCTAGAAGAAAGATAAAAATCAATGGTATCGCCACGTTGATCGACTGCACGATACAGATAAGACCATCGTCCATTCACTTTTACATAGGTTTCATCAATATGCCACGAGCTCAGATCTGTAGGATTACGCCAATACCAGCGTAAACGTTTTTCTATTTCAGGAGCATAACGTTGAACCCAACGGTAAATAGTCGTGTGATCAACATTCACACCCCGTTCGGCCAGCATTTCCTGCAGTTCACGATAGCTAATGCCATATTTACAATACCAGCGCACAGCCCAAAGAATGATTTCGCCCTGAAAATGCCGACCATGGAAAGGATTCATATGCTGCACCTTTAGCTAAAACAGTCTTCAGCTTACCATTCGTGGTTATTTGCAACAGTGCCGCTGACGCACACCATCGCCCACCGGGTGGGTCGCTATCTGGAACGGCAAGGCCTGCTGGAACGGGATGTCGAAAACAGCTATCTGGCCTCGGATGCGGTGGATGACGACCCGATGACACCCCTGCTGGGGCACTCGATCACTTACCGTATCGCTGTCGGTTCACAGGCGGGGCGAAAGGTGTTCACTTTGCAAACTCTGCCGACCAGTGGTGATCCGTTCGGTGACGGGATTGGCAAGGTAGCCGGGTCCAGCCTGCACGCCGGCGTGGCGGCCAGGGCCGATGAACGCAAGAAGCTCGAACGGCTGTGCCGGTACATCAGCCGCCCGGCGGTATCCGAGAAGCGGCTGTCGTTAACACGAGGCGGCAACGTGCGCTACCAGCTCAAGACGCCGTACCGGGACGGCACCACGCACGTCATTTTCGAACCATTGGATTTCATTGCAAGGCTGGCCGCCCTGGTACCGAAGCCCAGAGTCAACCTAACCCGCTTCCACGGGGTGTTCGCACCCAACAGTCGGCACCGGGCGTTGGTCACGCCGGCAAAACGGGGCAGGGGCAACAAGGTCAGGGTGGCTGATGAACCGGCAACACCAGCACAACGGCGAGCGTCGATGACATGGGCGCAACGGCTCAAGCGTGTTTTCAATATCGACATCGAGACCTGCAGCGGCTGCGGCGGCGCCATGAAAGTCATCGCCTGCATTGAAGACCCTATAGTGATCAAGCAGATCCTTGATCACCTGAAGCACAAAGCCGAAACCAGCGGGACCAGGGCGTTACCCGAAAGCCGGGCGCCACCGGCTGAGCTGCTCCTGGGTCTGTTTGACTGACGAGCCTGAAGGCCAACGATACCAATCAAAATGCTGCGTTCACAGCGCCGCGGCAGGGATCCGCCGTGCTGGTTGTCGGAAAAGGAGCCGCTAGTGGGAAAGAGGAGGGTAAATTTTCAGCGTTGCTGGCTCCCCGTCAGCCGGATTGGGTTGCATCGCAGGGGTGTCGAAAGAGTCAACTGCGGTCCAAAGCTGTTGGACTTGGGTGAAAAGGGCGTTTATTCTTCCTATACGTCGATCGATTGAATGAAGGACATATACAATCATTTCTCCGACATTTGGTTATGGAGCGAAAAGTTTCAATATCTTATCAAAACCAGGCAATCAATGCGATTAAGTTTTATTACGAACGTGTTTTGGGTGGACAACGGAAAACATATTTCATCGAAAGACCAAAAAAAGAAAAAACACTTCCTGTTGTGATGAGTGAAGAAGAAACCATTCGGGTACTACGCGCTATTGAAAACGTGAAACACAAGGCTATTCTGATGACTATTTATTCGGCAGGTTTGCGCATTTCTGAATGTATAAACCTGAAAATAAAAGACATTGACTCCAAGCGCATGCAAATTCGTATAGAACAGTCAAAAGGAAAAAGAGATCGTTATACCATTTTATCTGAGAAAACATTAATTATTTTAAGAACATACTTTATGGAATATAAACCAAAAGATTATTTATTTGAAGGTCAAAAAGGTGGCGCATACTCAAGCCGAAGTATTCAAAACATTTTTAAAGCAGCTGTTTTAAAAGCAAAGATTCAAAAGGAAGTTACTGTACATACCTTACGACATAGCTTTGCAACGCATTTGCTTGAGAATGGTACGAGTTTACGTTATATTCAATCGTTGTTAGGTCATTCAAGCAGTAAAACAACTGAGGTTTATACACATATTACCACCAAGGGAATGGAACAATTAAAAAGTCCGATGGATTTGTTAGATATATAGAAAGGATTTGTATATTTGAGCAAAACTTAACAAAAAGCACTATGAATATAAATCCTTTTGAGAGAGTAGAAACGAACGGTAAACGGTTGAAAACGGATTTGTCACTGATAATGAAAGGTTTAGCAAAATAAGATATAGTGGATATATACGCCATTTGGCGTATAGCCACTTGTTATGTGCCATTTTTGAATGACAATGCGAATAGATACGGACAAACAAATGAATTTACTTAGTGATAAGAACGTTGCAATAATTGGTGGTGGACCCGTTGGACTGACTATGGCAAAATTATTACAGCAAAACGGCATAGACGTTTCAGTTTACGAAAGAGACAACGACCGAGAGGCAAGAATTTTTGGTGGAACCCTTGACCTACACAAAGGTTCAGGTCAGGAAGCAATGAAAAAAGCGGGATTGTTACAAACTTATTATGACTTAGCCTTACCAATGGGTGTAAATATTGCTGATGAAAAAGGCAATATTTTATCCACAAAAAATGTAAAGCCCGAAAATCGATTTGACAATCCTGAAATAAACAGAAATGACTTAAGGGCTATCTTGTTGAATAGTTTAGAAAACGACACGGTTATTTGGGATAGAAAACTTGTTATGCTTGAACCTGGTAAGAAGAAGTGGACACTAACTTTTGAGAATAAACCGAGTGAAACAGCAGATTTGGTTATTCTTGCCAATGGTGGAATGTCGAAAATAAGGAGCTTTGTTACCGACACGCAAGTTGAAGAAACCGGTACTTTCAACATCCAAGCTGATATTCTTCAACCGGAAATAAACTGTCCCGGATTTTTTCAGCTATGCAACGGCAACCGATTAATGGCGGGACATCAGGGCATTTTATTGTTTGCCAATCCCAATAATAATGGTGCATTGTATTTAGGAATTAGTTTTAAAACGCCCGATGAATGGAAAAATAAAATTCCCTTAGATTTTCAGGACAGAAACAGCGTTGCCGATTTTTTATTGAAAAGATTTTCCAAATGGAGTGAAGTTTACAAACAATTAATACGTTCGGTATCAACATTTCAATGCTTGCCCACAAGGAAATTTCCTTTGAACAATGATTGGAAAAGTAACCGTCCATTACCCATAACAATGATTGGCGATGCTGCTCATTTGATGTCGCCTTTTGCAGGACAGGGTGTAAATACGGGATTATTGGATGCTTTGATATTGTCTGAAAACCTTACAAACGGAGAATTTACAAGTATTGAAAATGCCATCGAAAACTACGAACAACAAATGTTTGTTTATGCAAAAGATACGCAGGACGAATCGACAGAAAACGAAACCGAAATGTTTAGTCCCAATTTTTCGTTTCAAAAATTATTGAATCTATAAACAGTAAGAAAAAACGGCTACTAACAAGCAGTTTTGCAATAGTGGGGCAGAAGTGCAAAATTGAACTTGTGTGCTTCTATCAACTTTTGTACATTAGCTGCCAGTTTAAGATGGGTGCATTTGAGTATGCCCAAAGGAGCCCGCAAGTATGCGCAGGACGAAGCCAGTAGCCGCGCCGATGGTGGCGCGGGTCTATCTGCGCGTCAGCACCGACGCGCAGGACTTGGAACGCCAAGAGGCGATCACTACGGCCGCGAAGGCCGCCGGCTACTACGTCGCCGGCATCTACCGTGAGAAGGCATCCGGCGCACGCGCCGACCGGCCTGAGCTGCTGCGCATGATCGGCGACCTACAGCCCGGCGAGGTGGTCATTGCCGAGAAGATCGACCGCATCAGCCGCCTACCTTTGCCCGAGGCCGAGCGCCTGGTGGCCTCGATACAGGCCAAAGGCGCACGCCTGGCCGTCCCTGGCGTGGTCGATCTATCCGACCTGGCGGCCGAGGCCCAGGGCGTCGCCAAGATCGTGCTGGAAGCCGTGCAGATCATGCTTTTTCGCCTGGCCTTGCAGATGGCCCGCGACGACTACGAGGACAGGCGCGAACGCCAGCGCCAAGGCATTGAGTTGGCCCGCCAGGCCGGGCGGTACAAGGGCCGCCGTGCTGATCCGAAGCGCCGCGCCCAAGTTGTCGCGCTGCGCAAGTCCGGCTACAGCATCAACAAGACCGCCGAGCTGGCCGGGTACAGTGCGGCCCAGGTGAAACGGATATGGGCCGAGGTCAGCCAGGCCGAAGCGAAGCAGCACGGCGCGTTCGTGGAGGACGCATTGACGGAAGCCGATGCCCTGGCCGCTGTCGGCCAGGATGAGCGCCAGGAGGAAAGGGCATGAAGAAGCCGAACCAAGACGACGAGCCGTTTTTCATCACCGAGGAGATTGCGGCCGAAATGATCGCCGACCAGGAGCGTGAACGCTGCCGGCGCAAGCCGTGTTCAACCTCATGATCTGGTCATGGTATTTTTCATGGCACTGAGCCTGATAGTTCTTGCAAATTGTTGTCACTAAAGGGTTTTGTGTGCTTGTTTACAATCGAGTGGGAGTGACGGGCACTGGCTGGCAATGTCTAGCTGTCAACGGCAGGCATTTCGGCTGAGGGTAAAAGAACTTTCCGCTAAGCGATAGACTGTATGTAAACACAGTATTGCAAGGACGCGGAACATGCCTCATGTGGCGGCCAGGACGGCCAGCCGGGATCGGGATACTGGTCGTTACCAGAGCCACCGACCCGAGCAAACCCTTCTCTATCAGATCGTTGACGAGTATTACCCGGCATTCGCTGCGCTTATGGCAGAGCAGGGAAAGGAATTGCCGGGCTATGTGCAACGGGAATTTGAAGAATTTCTCCAATGCGGGCGGCTGGAGCATGGCTTTCTACGGGTTCGCTGCGAGTCTTGCCACGCCGAGCACCTGGTCGCTTTCAGCTGTAAGCGTCGCGGTTTCTGCCCGAGCTGTGGGGCGCGGCGGATGGCCGAAAGTGCCGCCTTGCTGGTTGATGAAGTACTGCCTGAACAACCCATGCGTCAGTGGGTGTTGAGCTTCCCGTTTCAGCTGCGTTTCCTGTTTGCCAGCCGGCCCGAGATCATGGGGTGGGTGCTGGGCATCGTTTACCGCGTCATTGCCACGCACCTGGTCAAGAAAGCGGGCCATACCCACCAAGTGGCCAAGACGGGCGCGGTCACCCTGATCCAGCGTTTTGGATCGGCGCTCAATCTGAATGTTCACTTCCACATGCTGTTTCTCGACGGTGTGTATGTCGAGCAATCCCACGGCTCAGCGCGTTTCCGCTGGGTCAAGGCGCCGACCAGCCCAGAGCTCACCCAGCTGACGCACACCATCGCCCACCGGGTGGGTCGCTATCTGGAACGGCAAGGCCTGCTGGAACGGGATGTCGAAAACAGCTATCTGGCCTCGGATGCGGTGGATGACGACCCGATGACACCCCTGCTGGGGCACTCGATCACTTACCGTATCGCTGTCGGTTCACAGGCGGGGCGAAAGGTGTTCACTTTGCAAACTCTGCCGACCAGTGGTGATCCGTTCGGTGACGGGATTGGCAAGGTAGCCGGGTCCAGCCTGCACGCCGGCGTGGCGGCCAGGGCCGATGAACGCAAGAAGCTCGAACGGCTGTGCCGGTACATCAGCCGCCCGGCGGTATCCGAGAAGCGGCTGTCGTTAACACGAGGCGGCAACGTGCGCTACCAGCTCAAGACGCCGTACCGGGACGGCACCACGCACGTCATTTTCGAACCATTGGATTTCATTGCAAGGCTGGCCGCCCTGGTACCGAAGCCCAGAGTCAACCTAACCCGCTTCCACGGGGTGTTCGCACCCAACAGTCGGCACCGGGCGTTGGTCACGCCGGCAAAACGGGGCAGGGGCAACAAGGTCAGGGTGGCTGATGAACCGGCAACACCAGCACAACGGCGAGCGTCGATGACATGGGCGCAACGGCTCAAGCGTGTTTTCAATATCGACATCGAGACCTGCAGCGGCTGCGGCGGCGCCATGAAAGTCATCGCCTGCATTGAAGACCCTATAGTGATCAAGCAGATCCTTGATCACCTGAAGCACAAAGCCGAAACCAGCGGGACCAGGGCGTTACCCGAAAGCCGGGCGCCACCGGCTGAGCTGCTCCTGGGTCTGTTTGACTGACGAGCCTGAAGGCCAACGATACCAATCAAAATGCTGCGTTCACAGCGCCGCGGCAGGGATCCGCCGTGCTGGTTGTCGGAAAAGGAGCCGCTAGTGGGAAAGAGGAGGGTAAATTTTCAGCGTTGCTGGCTCCCCGTCAGCCGGATTGGGTTGCATCGCAGGGGTGTCGAAAGAGTCAACTGCGGTCCAAAGCTGTTGGACTTGGGTGAAAAGGGCGTTTATTCTTCCTATACGTTGTCGGCAGCGGGCCAAAAAGGAATACGTCCATGCCCATCGAGGTGAAACCGGCTGTGAGCGCGGGTTCAAGCATATAGCCCGACAGGCGCGTATCCTTGCCGATCACGACACGATGGCGGTGGTCACCGCGACGAAAGACACGGCCAGCCGCCATGCCGACGCGCAAGGCGGTTTCCGCCGTCATCGCGCCTTCGTTGGCTTTGCCACGAATACCGTCTGTGCCGAAATATTTGCGCACCATAAGGTCGATTATCCTGTCGTCGGGTCGCCCTCAAAGGGGACATGCCTGCTGAACCGCGAATATAGAGAAATATCCCGAATGTGCAGTTAACGAATTCTTGCGGTTTCTTTCAGCGCCGCCAATACCGCCAGCCCGTCGCGCAAGGGGCGCGGCTCGTGTGTGCGGATGAAGTCAGCTCCACCTGCGGCGGCGGCAAGCTCTGCAGCGAGTGTCGCGGCCCCGACATCCCCCGGACCACGGCCTGTGAGCGCGCGCAGAAAGGATTTGCGCGAAACAGACAGAAGCACCGGCAAATCGAAGCGCAGCCGCAATTCATCGAACCGCGCCAGCACCGAGAGTGAGGTTTCGGGAGCAGCCCCCAGAAAAAACCCCATGCCGGGATCAAGGACAAGGCGGTTGCGTTTGATACCGGCACCCGTCAGCGCCGCGATGCGCGCGTCAAAGAACGCCGCAATGTGATCCATGATGTCGCCAGCGGGTGCCTCGCGCCGATCTGCCTGCCCGTCTTGCACCGAATGCATAACGACGAGTTTGGCAGATGATTTCGCCAATTGCGGATAGAACGCAGCGTCTGGAAAACCGCGAATATCATTGAGATAGGCCACACCACGCGACAAGGCATAGGCTTGCGTCGCGGGTTGATAACTGTCGAGCGAGACGGGAATGCCATCTGCCTTGAGCGCGTCCAGCACCGGCGCGATACGCGCGATTTCTGTGTCGGACGAAACAGGCGCGGCGTCGGGATTGCTGGATGCCGGACCGAGGTCGATCACATCTGCCCCCTCGGCCATCAGCTTACGCGCCTGCGCAATGGCTGCGTCTGGCGCCAGATACCGGCCTCCATCGGAGAAACTGTCCGAGGTTATGTTGACGATGCCGAAAATGATGAGCGATTTATTCATGGGGGCTTCTATAATAATCTCTGTACACGACAAAAATAGATAACTCATTGAAATAATGTCACAATAATTGTTTTCTAACGACGAATACTATGACACATCTCAATGAGTTATATCTTATCTTAAACAAATCTCTAAAATGGAACAAGTCACATTTAAAGTGCTTTGCGCTCATCATGCTTGTGATTATTTTAAAGCAAACATGTAATCTTTCTTCTGCATCTAAAGCCTTGCCCATCAAGTGTTTACCACAATCATTTTATCGACGTATGCAGCGCTTCTTTGCAGGTCAGTATTTTGATTATCGTCAAATTTCTCAGTGTCATCACCAGAACGATGGTGATGACTACGGCGATCTGACCCCAAAGGATTCGGCCTCCGCGCAATGCAGGCTCCAGTCGGCAAAAGAGACGGAGCCGATCAGAGAGTAGGCAAAATCGGGACGGGCAACAGGAAAGAGGATGCCGGAGGGCTGCCGGATACTATCGGCGGCAAATAGGATGGATCGCCTGTGCCGTTATCGTGCCGGTCGAGTGCCATCCAGGAAACGATTGGGCGAATCGCCGTCACGCTTCATTTTGCCTGCGAGGTTGAGTAGATTTTTCAGTGCGGAGTTGCGATTGAACGGCGACCAGACGGCTGTAAAGGCAACCGGCTCCGGTTCATCGAGGAAGGGCAGGAAGACGATGCCGGTCGTCGGCAACAATGACGTTGCCTCGCCGACGATAGTGATGCCGAAGCCTTGTCCGACCATAGATAGCAGCGTGTCGCGCCCCACATCAAAGCGCCGGATCGACGGTGCGGGCCAACGCCCGGCAAGGCGCAGCACGATATGGTCATGGACCTGCGGGCCGGTGCCACCATAGCGAACAATGAAAGTCTCGCCGACCAGATCGGACCAAGTGATTGCGGACTGCCCGGCGAGGCGATGCCCATCCGATAGCACGGCCACCAGCGGTTCGGTCCAGATCGGTCGGGTATGGCAGTCGGGCATCTCGGGCTTGCCCGCGACGAACACCACGTCGAGCTGGTCAGCACGAAGCTGCATCACCGCATCGCGGGCTGTGCCTTCGGTGATCTCAACCTCAATGCCCGTATGTTCTTCCCGATAATGACGGATCAGCTCCGTGAGAAAGCTGCGTGGGATTAAGGCATGGATGCCGATGCGAAGCCGGCCGTATTCTCCTTGAGCTGTCATGCCTGCGGTCTTCACTGCGTGATCGAGTTGATCGACACCCGCCGTGACACGCTCCATGAAGTGCCTGCCTGCGTCTGTTAGCCGAACGCCCCGCGCATGGCGCTCAAATAGCAGGACACCAAGGTTATCCTCCAGCGCTTTCACACGCGCGCTGACGCTCGACTGGCTGATACCAAGTGCCTTGGCCGCATGCCGAAAATTCAGATGCTCGGCGACGGCGATGAACTGAACAAGGGAAATGAGCGGTATCCTGCCAGACAGGATACCGACATTCACGAGGTTTCGATGGTTA
>NZ_VOYP01000007.1:0-112571 GCF_013420235.1 Acinetobacter sp. YH01022
TTAGCGCAAGGTCCGAAGATCCCCTGCTTTCCCCCGTAGGGCGTATGCGGTATTAGCATCCCTTTCGAGATGTTGTCCCCCACTAATAGGCAGATTCCTAAGCATTACTCACCCGTCCGCCGCTAAGTTATGGTGCAAGCACCACAACTCCGCTCGACTTGCATGTGTTAAGCCTGCCGCCAGCGTTCAATCTGAGCCATGATCAAACTCTTCAGTTTAAAATCAGTAGTAGCTTATGGCTACCAATCTTGGCTCATCAATTTTCTGACAAATATTTCTCAAATAAACTTCGAGTAATTTCTACCATCAATCAATGAAAATAATTTCGATCAATCAACCAGTAAAAATCCACACAAGTTGTTCTTCATAATCTCTTAATGATCTTCTTACTGGTTCGTCACCAGCAAGCTAGGTCGGCTATATTACACTAAATATCCTTAGTGTCAATCAGTAATTCAAATTATTTTAAACTTTCTTTCTAAAACCTAATCTTAACACTTCGTGCTAAGTTACTGTTTTATCAGAAGTTTTAATCTTCATCACCGCCGATGGATGTGCATTCTACACCATTCCAAACCCAATGCAACTCCTTTTTTTAAATAACTCAACAAAAATATCACGACTGTTTACTTATTATACAAATGGAGTGATTTTTTATTTTTAAGTTTAAATTAACAACACTTTTCTGCTTAACACCCAAAAAAGCAAAGCCCATAATTTTTGCATCCCTAACATTTAATGAATTATTTCATCCTTCTTTTTTTTATATTCCTATGAACTCATTTAATTCTTAAATTATAGCCAGCACTTAAATACAGCTTATTTAGACAAAAGAATAATCAAAGCAAAAAAGTATGACCTAATTTAAAAATAAAATTACTTATCCATAAACTCCACATAAGAAAGTATTTTAATTTTGAGATTTCTATTTTGTTGAATGCAATTCAATCTAGATTTCAAATAAGATCGCCACCTCAATTGGTGCTATACACCGAGTAAGAGCAATCACATTACTTTTAAACTGTAGACCACAAAGATTCAATATTGCTCAAGCCATATTGAATGTTGAATGTTGAATGTTGAATGTTGAATGTTGAATGTTGAATGTTGAATGTTGAATGTTGAATGTTGAATGTTGAATGTTGAATGTTGAATGTTGAATGTTGAATGTTGAATGTTGAATGTTATTATCAAATTTCAGGCATAAAAAAACCGCATTTAAGCGGATCATTTATTTTTAAGTTTAGACTTAAAATGGTCGGAGCAGTAGGATTCGAACCTACGACCCTCTGGTCCCAAACCAGATGCGCTACCAAGCTGCGCCATACTCCGAAATTGGGGTGAATGATGGGATTCGAACCCACGACAACCGGAATCACAATCCGGGGCTCTACCAACTGAGCTACATCCACCGTTACAACATTTTGGCTCTAAATACCAGACTACCAAATGGCGCGCCTGACAGGATTCGAACCTGTGACCATCCGCTTAGAAGGCGGATGCTCTATCCAACTGAGCTACAGGCGCATGACCGATGATATTACTATCATGCGATACTTGCCTTGAAGAATTGGTCGGAGCAGTAGGATTCGAACCTACGACCCTCTGGTCCCAAACCAGATGCGCTACCAAGCTGCGCCATACTCCGTTCATCTCAGCTTTTAGTGTATCGCACATCGTGCGGTACGGGGTGCATTTTAGGCGTGACGCCAAGAGACGTCAACACCTATATTCAAAAAAACTTAAAAAACCACTTCAACCGCTTATTTATCAAGCATTTTAGATATTTTTTGATCAAAATTAACGTTTTAGACTCGCACTAAAGCTTAACATACGATCAAGTGGCAATTTAGCGCGTTCTGCAAGTACAGGATCAACTTGTATTTCTTGATCACCTTTTTGTAAAACTTCTAAAATTGCATCTAACTCATTCATGGCCATCCACGGACAATGCGCACATGAGCGACAGGTCGCCCCTTCACCCGCTGTCGGAGCTTCAATCAAAATCTTGTTTGGAACGGCTTGTTGCATTTTGTAAAAAATGCCGCGGTCGGTTGCAACGATTAAACGTTCATTCGGAAGCGTCTGTGCTGCTTTAATCAGTTGAGAGGTACTTCCCACAGCATCAGCAATATCCACCACTGACTCTGGTGATTCCGGATGGACCAATACGGCTGCATCCGGATACAATGCTTTCATACTGGCAATACCGCGCGCACGAAATTCTTCATGCACAATACAAGCCCCATCCCAAAGCAGCATGTCTGCACCAGTTTTCTTCTGTATGTAACGCCCCAGATGCTGGTCCGGTGCCCAAATAATCTTTTCACCCAGGCTATCGAGATGCTCAATAATTTCCACAGCACAACTTGAGGTCACCACCCAGTCTGCGCGTGCCTTGACTGCAGCAGAGGTATTGGCATAGACCACCACGGTATGATCCGGATGGGCATCGCAGAATGCAGTAAATTCGTCGACTGGACAGCCCAAATCCAGCGAACAAGTCGCTTCTAGAGTTGGCATGAGTACGGTTTTTTCAGGAGAAAGAATTTTTGCTGTTTCCCCCATGAATTTCACCCCAGCGACCACCAAGGTTTTGGCAGGATGGTCACGACCAAAACGTGCCATTTCAAGGGAATCAGAAACACAACCGCCAGACAATTCAGCAATTTCTTGCACTTCAGGATCACAATAGTAGTGAGCGACAAGGACAGCATCACGTTTTTTGAGTTCTGCCAGAATTTGTGCAAACTTCTCCTGTTTGACCTCATCACTTAAATGAATATCTTTAGGTTCGCCTAAACGATCTAAATGCGCCTGCACAATCGATTTTGCGTCATTGGCAATTAAATTGGTCGCATCATTCATAACAACGTCTTCTCTATCTTCATGCTTGCCCTAACACAAGCGTACTCAAGTCACTGATGATATGGGGGCAATTTGCTCATTCACCAGCCCTTTGCCGATTGATTGAATGCTAAAAAAGCCTCACAACGGAGGCTTTGTCACTCAATTTTAATTTTACGAACGGTAATCCGCGTTAATCTTGACATAGTCATAAGACAGATCACAGGTATAAACAGTATCTTTTGCCTGACCTCGTCCCAAATCGACCCGAATGGTCAATTCAGCCTGAGACATCACGCGTGCACCAGCTTCTTCCGTATAGTCCGCTGCCGCACCACCATCTTTACAGATCTGTACATCATCTAACCAAACCTGGATTTTTTCAACGTCTAAATTTTTAACACCGGCATAACCAATCGCAGCAAGAATACGTCCCCAGTTCGGATCTGAGGCGAAAATTGCAGTTTTCACCAGTGGAGAATGGGCAATACTATACGCTACATCGCAACATTCTTGGGTATCTGCTCCACCTTCAACTGCAACAGTAATGAATTTGGTCGCCCCTTCTCCATCACGTACAATCAGTTGAGCCAAGCGTTTCATAACACGGGTCAAAACATCCAGAACTACTGCATAACGTGCATCATCAGTTGAGGCAATTTCAGTACCGCCTGCCTGACCTGTTGCCACAAAAATACAGGAGTCATTGGTTGAGGTATCACCATCTACGGTAATACGGTTAAATGAAACATTCACCGTGGTTTTTAATAGCTGCTGTACCAGTTCACGGCTGATGGGTGCATCGGTCGCAACATAGCTGAGCATGGTCGCCATATTTGGACGAATCATGCCGGCACCCTTAGAAATACCAGTCATGGTATAAGTCACGCCATCCATTTCAAACTGTTCTGACGCCCCTTTAGGCAGTGTGTCCGTGGTCATGATACCTGTTGCCGCATCTAACCAAGCATCTTCCTTTAAAGAGTCTAAAGCAGGCTGCAAGCCATTCATCAAGCGTTCAATCGGCAACTGCTCGCCAATCACACCGGTTGAAAAAGGTAAAATTTCGCTAGCAGCTACGCCGGCAAGTTCAGCCAGTTTGGCACAAGCCGCCTGAGCATTCGCCATACCGATTTTACCAGTCCCTGCATTGGCATTCCCGGTATTAATGACCAGATAACGTGGATTACCTACTTGCAAATGGACTTTACACACATGTACCGGTGCTGCGCAGAATGCATTTTGAGTAAATACACCGGCCACATTTGAACCTTCAGCAAATTCAAAAATAACGAGGTCACGTCGGTTCTGATAGCGTACATATGCTTCAGCTGAACCAATTTTTACACCTTTAACCACATGCATCTGTGGCATTGTTAAGTCACCCACCGCCATTTTTAAACTTCCAAATAAGTTCGTGATAAAAAGACAGCTTAGTAGAAATTCAGTAAAAAATCGAGCAGAACACTTTGTTTGATTTATTTTTTATCAGTTTGACATTTACAGGCACAAAAAAACCAGTCCGCAGACTGGTTTTATCAATATATCAGATTTAGTTGGAAGCCAACTGAGCCGATTCCGACAACAGTGCCTGCTTGGCTTTTTCCTGACTTGCCGCAGATAAAGCCGGGTTTGATGCCACAATGCGGTTTGCATTCGCTGCATTTGCAGGGGTGATTGCTGTAGTTTTTAGCACTACTGGACGTTGCTGCGGATTCGCAAAAGTATAGCGAATTCCAGTACGTGGACTCATAACCGTAGTGTTTTCATCTTTAACAACATTGGCCGCTGTCTTTTTTGATGACTCATTTGCAAAAGCCAAACCAGGAATAACTAAAGCTAAAATCATCAATGGTTGTAATACTTTTTTCATTATCTTTTCCGCTACTCAATATTCATCAATATGCACTAAATACCACTTAATTTAGTGCTCTGCAAACATATTCACATCTTGCAAAAATAAACTCTTATTTTGTTGCAATAAAAAAACCACTTTATCGATTCAAATCCGGAGGGAAATAAATATATAAAGTGGCTGAATGATTAAGATAAAAATTAAATTTTACCGTGACATTGCTTGTATTTTAAACCTGAACCGCATGGACAAGGCGAATTACGGCTTGCAGGCGGTGCAAATGTCTGCTCAGCTGGACTAAAGCCTGACTCAATTTCTACAGTTTCAGTACCGGTTAAATCGGCGGCTAACAAATTATCAAATTCTGCATGAGTCAGATTCAACTTCATTGCTTCTGCTTGAGCCTGTTGCTGTGCTTCCATTTCAGCCAGTTCTTCAGCTGTAGGAACATGCACACGTGAAAGATCTGTAATTACATCGGATTTAATGATAGCCAGCATGTTTACAAACAGATTAAAGGCTTCTTTCTTGTATTCCTGTTCAGGGTTCTTTTGCGCATAACCACGCAGGTGAATACCCTGACGCAAGTAATCCATCGCTGCAAGATGATCTTTCCAGTGGCGATCCAAAGCACTCAACATAAAGTGACGTTCCAGCATGGCTGCTGATTCATCCCCCATTTGTTCACGGCGATTGCGATAGCGTGTAACAATTTCGTCAGAAATACGTTCTACCAACGCCTCTTCATCTAAACGACGGTCTTCTTCCAGCCATTGATTGACCGGTAAATCAATACCGAGCTCTTCACGCAATGCACGTTCCAGACCTTCAATATCCCATTGGTCATGAATCGATTCAGGTGGAATGTAGTTAGCAATCACGCCCTTCACGACTTCATGATGCATTTCCTCGATGTAATCTTGTAGCGTATTTTCAGCAAGCACTTCATCACGTTGTGAATAGATGATTTTACGCTGTTCGTTATTCACGTCATCGTATTTCAACAGGTTCTTACGAATGTCGAAGTTACGTGCTTCTACCTTACGTTGTGCATTTTCAATCGAACGCGACACCATCTTATGTTCGATGGCTTCATCTTCCTGCAAGCCCATCGCACGCATCATCGCAACCACACGATCACCAGCGAAGATACGCATCAGGTCATCTTCAAGCGACAGGTAGAAACGTGAAACACCCGGGTCACCCTGACGACCGGCACGACCACGCAGCTGGTTATCGATACGGCGTGATTCATGACGTTCTGAACCAATGATATGCAAACCGCCAGAGGCCAATACCATTTCATGGTTTTGTTCCCATTCGGCTTTTAAGCGTGCTTCATCTTCAGGGGTTGGATTTTCAATTTTGGCAAGTTTGGCTTTCCAGTTACCGCCCAGCAAGATGTCGGTACCACGACCGGCCATGTTGGTTGCAATGGTCACAGCACGTGGTGAACCCGCTTGGGCAATAATGTCTGCTTCCCGTTCATGCTGCTTCGCGTTCAACACCTCATGTGCAATACCCGCTTCTTTCAATTTTTCAGAAAGAATTTCAGAAGCTTCAATGGTTGCTGTACCAATCAGAATCGGTGCAACACCCTCTTCATGCACTCGCTGAATTTCTTGAATAATGGCGTTGTATTTACCATTGCGGTTTAAATAAATGAGATCGTTTTCATCTTTACGGATCATTGGTCGATGGGTTGGAATCAGTACTACATCCAGACCATAAATTTCTTTCATCTCCGCAGCTTCGGTATCAGCTGTACCGGTCATACCAGAAAGCTTTTTATAAAGGCGGAAATAGTTCTGGAAAGTGGTGGTTGCCAAAGTCTGGTTTTCAGGCTGAATTTCCAGACCTTCTTTCGCTTCAACCGCTTGATGCAAACCTTCTGACCAACGACGACCCGGCATGGTACGGCCAGTATTTTCATCCACGATGATGACTTCACCATCATGAATGATGTAATGCACGTTGCGCTGATAAAGGAAATGGGCACGAATTGCTGCAGCAACATGATGAACCAGATTCAGGTTAGAGGGTGAATACAAGCTTTCACCTTCAGCGAGCAACCCCATCTGAATCAACTGGTCTTCTACAGCTTCATAACCCACTTCAGTCATTTCAACCTGACGCTGTTTTTCATCAATCCAGAAATGACCGCCATCCGGCACTTTTTCTTCTTTTTGCGCATGAAGTTTTGGCGGAATGCTATTGATGGCTGCATAAAGCTGAGACGAGTCATCACTTTGACCCGAAATAATCAACGGTGTACGTGCTTCATCGATCAGGATCGAATCGACCTCATCGATAATCGCATAGGTTAAGCCACGTTGTTTCTTCTCGGCCAGAGAGAACACCATGTTGTCACGAAGATAGTCAAAACCGAATTCGTTATTGGTACCGTAAGTAATATCGGCACGATAGGCTTCAGCTTTCTCTGTTGGATCTTGCATGGAATAAATGATGCCAATGCTCAGACCCAGGAATTCGAATAAGGGACGGTTTAACTCGGCATCACGCTGCGCCAAATAATCATTTACGGTAATGACATGAACGCCTTCACCGCTAATCGCATTCAGATAACAGGCCAAGGTCCCCATCAGGGTTTTACCTTCACCAGTACGCATTTCTGCAATTTTACCTTCGTGAAGTGTAATACCACCAATCAACTGGACATCGTAGTGGCGCATTCCCATGATCCGCTTTGCCGCTTCACGACAAACAGCAAATGCTTCAGGCAATAATTTATCCAGGCTTTCGCCCTTATTATATCGTTGTTTGAATTCTTCAGTTTTTGCAGATAAGTCTGCATCGCTTAGTGCAGATATCGTCGGCTCGAGCGCATTAATCTTGTCTACGATTTTACGCATGCGTTTGAGTTCGCGCTCATTTTTGGTACCGAAGATTCCTCCGATCAGACTTGCCAACATGAATAGACTCTCTAAATCTTGCTTGTCGAATGAATAAATTTTTTCTCAGTCGTTATTATGGTGCTAGAAATTTGAAGTACAAGGGGTTTGCACAAAACCAATTAAAAAATTCTGATCACTCGTTCTAGCACACGACAGCTAAGGCCAAACAATGTAACAAATTTTATACAGGCAATATAGTCATAAAATTCATCATTCATCCAGATTTTAACAATCAATCACGGCCTCTATATTCCATATACTCATAAAGAAATACAAAAACACTATTTTCATTGCAAAAAAAAATGCGTCATATTAGATCGCATCAACATAGATAACAAAGCAGATGAGGCTATAAAAATGACATTACGTTTAGGCGATACCGCACCAAATTTTGTGCAAGACTCAAGCGAAGGTAGCATTAATTTTTACGACTTTTTGGGTGATAGCTGGGGGATTTTATTTTCCCATCCTGCGGACTACACACCAGTATGTACCACTGAGCTGGGCTATACCGCAAAGCTGAAAGATGAATTTGCAAAACGCGGTGTTAAAGCGATTGCCTTGTCAGTCGATGATGTTGAGTCACATAAAGGCTGGATTAACGATATTAACAAAACCCAAAATACCACGGTTAATTTCCCGATCATTGCCGATCAAGACCGTAAAGTATCTACTCTTTATGACTTTATTCACCCGAATGCCAGTGAAACCTTGACTGTTCGTTCTTTGGTGATTATTGATCCGAACAAAAAAGTACGTTTGATTATTACCTATCCTGCTTCGACTGGCCGCAACTTCCATGAAGTTTTGCGTGTGGTTGATTCGCTGCAACTGACTGACAACCATAAAGTAGCTACACCGGCCAACTGGCAGCAAGGTGAAGATGTGGTGATTGTACCTTCTCTTAAAGATGAAGACGAAATCAAGCAACGTTTCCCTAAAGGCTATAAAGCTGTAACACCATACTTACGCCTTACGCCACAGCCTGAGACAAAATAAGACGCTGTCTTATTTTGTCGCAAGACAAGCAAAGCGCGTAGTTTTACTCAGAAAATACTGCTCTACCCTTGCACGCATAAGGTGAGAAGCTCTGCCGCAAGTATGCAGCAAATAGAGGATTAAAATGACGAGCCAAATCCTGATCTTGCTCAAGCCTGTCTGATGACAGGCTTTTTTATTCAGCTCAGAAATTGAATTACAAAATCAGGTTGGCGTTTGTTTCACAGCCAGTTTATAACTAAGCCTAATCATCTTAAGAATAAATATTGTGATCTATAACATTCATCATTTGCACTGTGGCACGATGTGTCCTGTGTGCGGTCCGCTATTTGGGCAAAAAGGTTTACATGCCAAAGTGGTTTGTCATTGCCTGCTGCTGGAAACCGATCAAGGCTTGGTATTGGTGGATACCGGTTTAGGCGTACAAGATTATCTGCATAGCAAAGCCCGCTTAGGCAATCTGGTTTCACGGCTAGGCCGCATCGAAAACAATTTAGAACTCACGGCAATTGCGCAGATTCAAAAGCTCGGGTTTAGCCCTCAAGATGTGAAGCATATACTGATCTCCCATCTTGATTTTGATCATGCTGGCGGTATTTCCGATTTTCCGCACGCTACCGTGCATATTCTTTCCAGCGAATATAATGCTACTCAAAACTTTTTTTCCTTAAAAAATAAAGCCCGTTATAAAACCCAGCAATTCAGGCAGCACCGATACTGGAACTTTATAGAACCTGATCAGGGCGAAGCCTGGTTTAACCTGCATCAAGTACAGGGATTTCACATATTCCAGGATGAAATTTTAATGATTCCCCTGCTGGGTCATAGCCAGGGTCATTGCGGGGTTGCCATTAAGCAGAATGATGGCTGGCTGTTTTTCTGTGGTGATGCCTATTACTCTCACTTGCAACTCAACCCTAAAAACAGGCTGAGAACACTGGATAAACTGGAGCGATTTTTTGCCGAAGACAATCAGAGGCGTATAGATAACTTGCACAAAATCCAGCAACTGGCACAAAATGAAAAAAATATCGAGATTATCTGTGCGCATGATCCGATTGAATTGGCACGTTATCTAGTATGATCAAAAGAACAGTTGTTGCCATTTTACTGGGTAGCTCAAGCTTGATGGGATGCATGACCACACCCGCACTTCCACCTGAACAACGCCCTACACACTGGGGAACATTAATTAATCAAACAGATAATTTTTATCAAATTAGTGAGCATGTGTTTCGTAGTGAGCAGCCCTCAACTGAGCTGATTCCGCAATTAAAGACACATGATATTGATGTGGTAATTAATCTAAGATCAAGAAATAAAGATCTGACTGTCCTGCCCTCCACGGATTTTAACTTGGTTCATATCCCCATCCACACCTGGGCAATGAACCGTGAAGATTTATTACAGGTCATGCGGCAGATTCAGCAAGCTAAGGCCTTAAATCACAAGATACTCATTCATTGTTATCACGGTTCAGACCGTACCGGTGCAAGTATTGCCATGTACCGGATTATTTTTGAAAACTGGCCGATTGCAGATGCACTCAATGAAATGAAACATGGTGGCTACGGTTTTCACCCAGTCTGGATTCATATTGAAAAAATATTCAGTCCTAAAAACGTAAAATGGATTCAACAGCGACTGTCGAATCCATCTTAGTTTCACTTCAAGCCAGATTAGCGCTTATCGAGCGGAACCCAGTCAATCACCCATGCCGACTTCATACCCAAGCTTGCATCACTGGTAATTTTCTTGCGTGCAGCATCAGCGGCATCACGGTCTTTCGATGGCCCAACCATAATTCGAACCCCTTTCGATGTTGGGCTCTTGGTCACCTTATAACCTTTGGCTCGTAACCTAGAGGCCAGTGCATCTGCGTTGGCTTCATTGGCAGCCAAGGCCACTTGAACCATCCACTGTTTATCGCCATTTTCTAACAAATCTCGGGCTTTTTCAGCTTCTGCTTTTTTCTTCGCTTCTAATTCACGCTGTGCTTGTTCTTTTTTCTTGGCTTCCTCCGCCTTTTTAGCAGCCAGCTGTTTTTCAGTTTCTGCTTTACGTTTTAGCTCCGCATCATGCTTTGCCTTGTCCTCAGCTGCTTTTTTCTCGGCTGCTTGCTTTGCGGCTAACTGCTTTGCGGCTTCAGCTTGGGCCTTACGTTTTTCTTCGGTTATTTTTTTATCAGCATCAGTTCGTTGTTGTTGAGCTGTCTGCTGCTGTAACTTTTTTTCAGCGAGCAACTTTTCATCAGCCAAACGCTTTTGTTTAGCTTTTTCATCTTCTACCAGTTCAGGGGGAATATTATCCGAACTCTGCTGTGCTCCACTACGCAGAGCATTTAAAGCGGCATATTCTTCAGCTGCTTTACGTGCCGCATCTGCCTCAGCCTGTTGCTGCATCGCTAGAAACTCGGCTGCACGTGCTTCCTGTTCTGCAACCGCTTTTTCACGTGCCCGGCGTTGTTCTTCTAGTAAACGTTTTTCTGTTTCCACATCAACTGTTAAAGGTTGCAGCTGAACCATTTCCCCTTCTGCTGCCGGCTTTTTTTGCTCAACTTGAGCAGCTAAATCCGGAGTTCTGAGTTGGTTCTGATATATTTCTTCTTTACCCTTTAGAAGCAATGCTGCCAATAAAACACCACCACCTAATAAAACAACGCCTCCCATCCAGCGTTGTTTGCTATTCATTGACATTCTTCCAAATACTCCCATACCGCTTCTAAGGTATGAAATGAACCACATACCAAGATCAACTGATTATTTTTTGTTTCATTTAGCGCTGATTTAAAAGCCAATTGAACACTATTGAAGTGTTGTACTGTTTCGCCCTGTAATGCTTCCTCAAGCTGCCCGATTGTGGCTGCTCGCGGAACGGTTAACGGTGCGATTTTCCATATTAAAACAGTATCTTTCAACAAATCTACGACAGAATTGATGTCTTTGTCCGCCAACATGGAAAAAACGCTGATCACTTCTGTGTACTGTTTATTGTATTCCAAAAATTTTCGCAACTGATTTAACAAAAATTCTACGCCATGGGGATTATGTCCGGCATCAAAAATAACGGTTTTATCTTGAATATGGCGTATTTCAAAGCGACCTGGTAATTTTGCATTCTGAATGCCGTGTGCAATGGCATCCTGAGTCACATTTAAACCACTGACCAAAATCGCGGCCACAGCTGTGGAAATATTTTCCAGTGCCAGAGCACCAAGGGGAAGTTTTAAAGTACTGCCCGATGAGGCAAACATCCAGGCTTGACCATCATCCGTATATTGATAGAAATAATCACGATTGACGGCAAACAGTTGCGCCTGACATTCATCGGCTTTATTTTGTATGGCTTGAGGAAGCTCTTGCGAACCACCAAAAATCACCGGAATATTCGGACGAATAATCCCGGCTTTCTCGAACGCAATTTTTTCAATCGTATCACCGAGCCAGTCGGTGTGATCCAGACCGATATTGGTAATCACGGCGACATCCGGCTCAATCACATTGACCACATCCAGACGACCACCCAGTCCGACTTCAAGCACCCAGACATCACACTGCTTGGCCTTGAAAATTACAAAAGCCGCGAGTGTGGTGGCTTCAAAGAAGGAAAGGGATAGGTCACAGTCACGACGGGCCTGATCCACCTGCACAAAGGCATCCACCAGGGTTTGATCATCCACTTCAATGCCAGCCAGTTTTACCCGTTCATTGAAACGGTAAATATGCGGTGACTGGTATAACCCCACTTTATAGCCTTGCGCATTTAAAATGGCAGCCAAAGCGGTGGTGGTTGAACCTTTCCCGTTGGTTCCCGCTACAGTCAGCACTTTGGCCTGCGGACGCGTTACACCGAGCTTTTCAGCCACAGGAATAACCCGTTCCAAACCTAAATCAATACCCGTAACGTGAACATGGCTCCAATAATCGAGCCATGTGTTTAAAGAGTCTGTTGCAAGTGGTGCTGTGTTCAAGACAAATTCATCAGTTTCGCGATAATACGATATACAGTATCACGTAATGCGTGACGATGAACAATTTGATCGACTACACCATGATCAAGCAAATATTCTGCGCGTTGGAACGGTTCTTCCAGTTTTTCACGTACAGTTTGCTCAATCACGCGTTTACCCGCAAAGCCGATCATGGCTTTAGGCTCTGCAATGTGTACATCACCGAGCATTGCCAATGATGCAGTTACGCCACCATAAACCGGATGGGTCAACACCACTAAATATGGCAGGCCAGCATCTTTCATTTTTTGAATTGCCGCTGAAGTACGTGCCATTTGCATCAATGACAACATGCCTTCCTGCATGCGTGCACCACCTGATGCAGCAAAACAGATTAAAGGTTGTTTCTCTTTAATGGCACGCTCAGCAGCTTGCACAAAACGGTCACCTACCACTGTACCCATTGAACCGCCCATAAAGTCGAATTCAAATGCACACGCGATAACAGGAATGTCTTTCAGCAAACCTTGCATTACCACCAAGGCTTCAGTTTCGCCGGTTTTCTTTTGCGCTTCAGACATACGGTCCGGATAGGCTTTGCTATCGATGAATTTCAGCGGATCTTTAGCAACAAATTCCTGACCCAGTTCATTTTGAACCTGATCGAAGAACCAGTTTAAGCGATCGCGTGCTTTCATACGCAAATGCTCATCGCATTGTGGACAAACATAGGCATTAAATGTCATCGCGGTACGTGTAACCAGCGCATGACATTCAGGACACTCAACCGTAGGCTCGGTAAATGTTGCTTTGAGTGCAGCTTGCTCATCGGGCACTTGAATACCCGGAACATGACGTTCGGTCCACGGCTTCGCTGGGCTAAGAATTTTGCCTGATTTCACTTCTTGATTCATACTAACTCATCGAGCGCAGCTCGAAGCTCCTTGACTTTATTGACCGTTTCGACAACGGCTTGTTCTGGCGCTAAGTTCGCAAACTGTTTTACAAATGCACTACCAACAATCACAGCATCAGCTGCTACACCCATGGCTTTTGCCGAGGCAGCATCGCTGATCCCAAAACCGACACCCACAGGAACGTCAGTCACAGTTTTAATTTTCTGGATACGGGCTGCCGCTTCAGCAACATCTAAGGTTGCAGCACCGGTTACCCCTTTCAAGGATACATAGTAGATAAAGCCACTGGCCTGATTCGCCACATGCTGAATACGTTCATCAGTCGATGTCGGTGCCAGCAAGAAAATTTGATCCATGTCGAATTTCTTCAACACGTCATCAAAATCTTTGGCTTCTTCAGGCGGCAAGTCCACCAGAAGCACACCATCGACACCGCATTCATTGGCGATTGACACAAACTTTTCATAACCGATCACTTCTACAGGGTTAAGATAACCCATCAAAACCACCGGTGTTTCTGCATCTTTTTGACGGAACTCTTTCACCATGTTCAAAGCGTCCAGGGTATTGGTTCCACCTGCCAATGCGCGTTCTGCTGCAAGGGCAATCACGGGACCGTCCGCCATAGGGTCTGAAAATGGTAGACCAAGCTCAATCACATCTACCCCAGCCTCAACCATTTGATGTAACAATGGAACGGTTACTTGTGGATGAGGGTCGCCAGCCATCACATAGGAAACGAGCGCTTTACGCTGCTGAGATTTAAGCTGTCCGAAACGAGTGGCTAAACGTGACATAGGGTTGTACTTTCCTTGAATTATTAAAGAACTGAGGAGTTGGCTTTGTAGAAATACAAGACAACGCATTGTAACGCTATTTTTTACTCATTGAATAGAGCCTGAGCATTTCACGCTACTTTCGACTCAGCATCTCATTTTTTCAGAACAATCCGAGAGCACCATTTACTGATATTTACGACTTTTTCTCAATGATCAAAGATGCCTAATTTTGCCATGTAAACAAATATCCCTGATGAAGATAAACTTATTCTTATTCATAAAAAATTGATAAAAATAAATATGTTGTCTTTTAAATTTAAAGTTTCATGCAATAGCAAAAACCTGCACTCTAGGACACAGACTTTTTATTTTTTATTTTATAAGATTGCCGAATGCAAAGGTGAACTGCATGTCTGCGTAGTTGCGCTGCATTTCAAAGTACCTTAAATACGCCCTTTTTATCGTTCAGATTGTGCTTTCAGTTGCTGTTTTCGCTGTAATAAGGTTTGACCACTATAGGCTTTATAAGCACGTGCCAAAGCCGACTGATCTGAATAGCCCAGACACATGGCCATTTCCGTAAAATTCATGCTTTGCAACAGTAACTGTTCACAGCGTTTCATGCGCTCGGTTTCAAGCAGTTTTTTAAAGGAAGTATTTTGTTTATACAGTTGACGCTGCAAGGTCCGTACAGATACATGCAATTCATCCGCCAGCCATTCTATTTTCGGGGACTGTTCCTTAACCCGCAAATATTCAGCCAGTTTTTGCTGAATATGCAGCAATAGATTTTCATAATGGGGTTTGGCAGCAATGGCATCTTCTGCCTGCCTGAGTAGAAGCTGCATTAAAGAGGGATCAGCCAGCTCGGACTTCAGCTCTAAGTTTTCCACATTGATCTCAAAAGAATAATCCGACTGTTTAAATTCCACTTTGCAAGGGCTTTGTTGCACAAACCTATCTGTAAAGGGTTTTTCAGCGATATAATTTTCAAATGAAGAAGCCTACACCTAAAATCTACCGCACAACCAATTGGCCCGCATATAACCGAGCACTTATGAGTCGCGGAAATATTGCCATTTGGTTTGATCCTGCTACGCAATGGTATGCGCCATCAAAAGGCAAACAAGGGCGAAATCAAACCTACTCCGACGCAGCCATCCAATGCTGCTTAATGATTAAATCCTTATTCCGTCTGTCTTTACGTATGGTCACTGGCTTTGTGCAAAGTCTGATTAAACTTTGCGGATTAAATTGGATAGCTCCAGATTACACCACGCTTTGTAGAAGACAAAAGCATATTGATATTGTAATCAGCTACCAAAAAAGTAGCGATGGGCTGCATCTACTCATGGACTCTACAGGCATGAAGTTTCTAGGTGAGGGCGAATGGAAACGCAAGAAACATGGACCTGAATATCGTCGCCAATGGCGTAAACTTCATATTGGTATAGATGCTAAAACCCTACAAATACGAGCAGTTCAGCTTACAACCAATAATGTCAGTGATTCACAGGTGCTTGGTGATTTACTTAATCAGATTCCACAAGATGAGCGGATTGACTCTGTTTATACCGATGGAGCTTATGACACCAAGCAATGCCGTCAGGTCATTGCAGATCGGCAAGGGCATGCGGTGATTCCACCTAGAAAAAATGCGAAACAATGGAAAGATACAAAGAGTAGCTCGCTAGAGCGAAATGAATTACTTCGAACAATTAAACGTTTAGGCAGGACACTATGGAAAAAATGGTCAGGCTATCATCGGCGAAGTTTGGTTGAAACTAAGATGCATTGCATCAAATTATTAGGAGATAAACTCAGTGCAAGGAGTTTTGATAGCCAAGTGAATGAAATCCATGCACGTGTAGCAGTCCTTAACAGATTTACGGAATTAGGTCGACCACTTACCCAAGTTACGCCTTAAATTTAGCTCAATTAGGGGCGCTTTGCATTTCAAATCTTTGTGCAACAAAGCTCTTTGCAAGCAAAAAACCTTTGATAATGATCATCTGCCATTTCTGGACTATGGGCAAAATTGATCTGCAATAGCTGGAATTTTTGAGCCGGAAAAATCTGCCGGGCCAAATGCACCATACAGGCCATGGTCATCTCATTGAGCAAGGCATATTTTAAATCATGAAAAGGCCAGCTTAAACAGATCTTTTTGTCCCGTTGATGCATCTGTATCGGGCTAACATCTGCCCCGTCAATGACCAGACGGCTAAAGCGAATCACATATTGCAATGCCTCTGCCACACTGTTACTTCGAGTCGCCATATAGCCCAGTACACCAAAATGTTCAGGACGGATCAGGCAGGCCATTTCAAACACCAATTGCGGACAATCCATCTGTTTTTGAGTCAGCTGCATGACTTCTGCAAAAAATGAATAGGTCGATTGCGAATCGATAGGCAAAGATAAGACATAGCGCAGTTGTGCCTGATGTGGCTCTAGACAGGCCAGGCTAAAGATATCCATATCCTGTTGCTGCAAATACATGTGCAGCAACTGAAAATAGCCATTTGGAATTTGCAATTCTTGCACGATGTACCTTGATTATTTTTGACATTTTATATTTTTACTTTGGCGTAAAATGTATAAAAAATGGCAACAACTGTCAAAACAAAAGATAAAAATCCCGACATACTGCAATAGTCTAAGGCAATTGAAGTAAAACAACATGAATGCCATTGTCCAAGCGCAGATTATTCCCGTCGTACGTCGTAATCTGGATTTCAAGCTGAATGAGGTTCCGCGTTTCTGGTTCGGAGGTGACCCGTTTATTACCCGGATGTTTGATGCACTCAGCCTGACTTTTCCCGATGGCGAACGTTACTTCATTCAGTCAGTCCGTCTGTTTCGGGAGCAGATTACCGATCCAGATTTAAAGCAGCGTGTGGCAGAATTTATCGGTCAGGAAGCACAGCACGGCATTGCGCATGACAAAATGAATCAGGTCATGAAAGAACAAGGCATGCCGGTCGATCAGTTTATTCAGCGTTTGAATAAAATTTTTAAATTCGAGCTGGAAAAACGTTCTCCACAATACAATATTGCCATGACGGCTGCCGCTGAACACCTGACCGCCTTAATGGCAGAAACCTTTTACAGCCATAAAGAGACGTTAAGAGATGCCCATCCTTATGTACGGGCACTATTTGCCTGGCATGCGATTGAAGAAATGGAACACCGGGATGTCGCTTTTGATGTCATGAAGCAGGTCGGCAATGTGCCTGAAAGTACCCGTAAATTTGTTCTGGTCTGGACCACGGCATTAATGTTCGGCTTTACCCTTTACCGTGCCAATGTCATGTTAAAGCATGACGGGTTTAGCTCATTACAACGTCTGCAAATGAATATTCGCGGATTACCGTGGTTCTTTGGAAGAAAGGGCACGCTCAGCAAAATGAGCAAACAATATCGCGACTGGTTTAAAAAGGATTTTCATCCCAGCCAGCATCCGGTGATTGCCCAATATGATGTCTGGGTCAAAACCCTGCAACAGACCGGTGATCCGATCCAGGCTGGAGAAGCATTTTGGCAGGCAGCTAAAGACTAGGCCTTATATGAATTGAATTAAATTGAGACCAACCAAGTCCAGACTCACCTCCACTTGGTTTTTTAGTCAGTGTGTTACCACTTGGCATAATGCTGTTCGAGCAAACCATATTCATTGATCAAGACAATTTCCTGATCATCTTGCTGAATGGTCCCGCTAATTTTAGCTTGCCATTGGCTGAACTGACTGCCCACCAGTCTTAAATTCAGATTTTCATAACGTCGCCAGCCCGTTTTGACATCCAGATTTAATTTTTCATCCAGTGAGCGAATTGTCCAGTGCCCCTCATCCTGATGCTGGAATAAAACATCACTGACAGGATACAACACGCCATTCACCCATAAGCAGTTTTCATTGCCAAAACTTTCATTGACCCCGGAAGCCAGATTCAAACCGATCCGGTTATTTTGCGCATCCCAAAAATTGCAGGATAACCAGAACCAGGCCGTTTCCGGCCGTAGAAAACCACAAGTATCATCTAGTGATGCAAAAGTTCTTTCATTAAACTGTATGGTTTCACGCTGTTTATTGATAAAAAAACCTTCACAGGCCAAAGTCGTCAGTTTTTGCGTATAAGTCCAGCCATTAATTCCCGTCGGGCTACACATACTAAGCGGGTTTGTACCAGCACAGAAAATTCGCGCACTAAGCCTGATTTCACCATATTTGGTGACGTGGATATAACGCACGCCATTGGCATGCTGGATATCAATTTGAAAAGGCGACTTGGAAAAAAAACTCTGGTTATAAAGCGGCTGTTCATCTACCACGGTATTGCGTGATAACAGGTTAATCGCATTCCACTCTAAAACCTCATGGTTTTGATGATTATAAATATAGAAAAAGGCATGCCCAGCCCATGCAATATCGGCAATGGCCAGACCAATCGTATAATGGCCATGCTGAATACAACAAAATTTAAACTTTTTATATTTTAATCGCTTGCGCCAACCAGTTAAGACATCGCCATAAGGTGTCTTGTACTGGTATTGATTCAAATCGATGGTTTTGGGGAGGGCGCTAAAACGTCCATAATGCGGTTGTCCATTTGATTGAATCAAATCCATTTATCAAATTCCATCTAGCCAAGAGATAACAATTCCTTAGCGTTATTATGCCTATATAAGCGGAACTTGAAAGTGTCAAAAAGCATATTTCATCGAAAAATACAAAAATTTATAATATTTCACCTGGTCTAATATTTGATAAATATAATTTATTAATCAATTAGATATAAATCAACCCTCATCCAGCATTAAATAGGTATTTTCCCAGAGGTTCGCTGAAAACTGGCCTTCGACCAGCTCTACATAACGGCCATGAATATGATCAATCACAATACAATCATCTACATCTAATATTCGGTCAGTATGTTGCTTCTGCCAATGCTTGGCAAAATAAGCCTTCCCCCGTTGTTTTGCCAACATGGCATTTTGTGCCACAACTAGAACATAACGATGCAGTTCTCCAAACTCCTGGGCATCGTAGCCACCCAGATTAATTAAAAACAGATGTTCTGAAGATGAATTCGGTGCTGCATCGCTAAATTGGATTTGATAGTGTTTTCCGTCAAATTCAATCCCATTGATTTGCGCCCAGGCATCAATATGCAACCCTTTTTGTTCCCCAAACCATGCATTTTTCAGTTGTGGATAGACTTCTTGCAAAGTTTCACCAACTGCTAAAACCACATCATGGACTTCTGTATTGGCACGTGCATGACGACCACCAAGCATGACAATAAAAAGACTGGGCATGATTCTCTCCTTAATTTTAATCCTCCTCCCTTGCGAAACAGTGTTTCTCATCCTTTTTCAAAGGAGGGGGAACTTTACATGACAAAATTTAGTTAGGAGAATAATTATTACATCTCAATATGATACGCGCTGGCGACATGGATGTCGCCCGTTTGGCAGGAATACAAGGATGTATTCTCTGCCAAACAAAGGGGTTTTGTTACTTTTGCCCCGTCAAAAGTAAAGAATATATGTTCTTGCATCTTCGATACCCTTCTAAAAAGGAAAAGTTTTTCTGTATGTATAAAAAAATCGTGCTGAATTGCTTCAGCACGATTTTATTCTTTATAAAATCCACCCTTGCGGATTCAGAATATATTCTGAAGTCCTCACCTTTAAAAAAGGAGGGCTTCAAGGCAAATTACATCTCAACCATTTCTACGCCATCAATACGTGCCACAGTCATCAAGTCCTTATCGCCACGACCTGAAACAGTCGCAATAATAATTTGATCTTTAGACATGGTTGGCGCAAGTTTAGTCACATACGCCATCGCATGTGAACTTTCCAGCGCAGGAATAATCCCTTCAATCTGGGTTAAATCACGGAAACCTTGAAGCGCTTCCTGATCATTAATCGGCACATATTCAACACGGTGCATATCTTTCAAGAAACTGTGTTCAGGACCAACGCCCGGATAATCCAGACCGGCAGAAATTGAATGGGTTTCAATGATCTGGCCTTGCTCATCAGACATCAGATAAGTGCGGTTACCATGCAACACACCGACATGACCTGCGTTTAGCGGAGCAGAGTGCTTACCGGTTTCAATCCCCAAACCTGCTGCTTCCACACCATACATTTTCACGTCCTGATCGTTCAGGAATGGATAGAATAAACCGATCGCATTCGAGCCACCGCCCACACAAGCCACCAATGCATCTGGCAAACGGCCCGCCTGTTCCAGAATCTGGCGACGTGCTTCACGACCAATCACAGACTGGAAGTCACGTACCAGCATCGGATACGGATGAGGACCCGCCACTGTACCGATAATATAGTAGGTACTGTCTACATTCGTTACCCAGTCACGCATCGCTTCATTTAATGCATCTTTCAGGGTTTTAGAGCCGCTTTCTACTGGCACCACTTTAGCACCAAGCAAACGCATACGGTACACGTTCATAGCCTGACGTTTTACGTCTTCGGCACCCATATACACGACACATTCCAGGCCTAAACGCGCTGCAATCGTCGCTGTTGCCACGCCGTGCTGACCTGCACCGGTCTCCGCAATAATACGTTTTTTACCGGAAAGTTTTGCCAGCAGTGCCTGACCAATGGTGTTGTTGATTTTATGTGAGCCGGTATGGTTCAAGTCTTCACGTTTTAAGTAAATTTGCGCACCACCCAACTCTTTTGACCATCGCTCAGCATAATATAAAGGACTAGGACGACCTACATAGTAAGCCAGATCACGGTCGAATTCTGCCAGAAACTGTTCGTCATTTTTCATACGGAGATACAGCTTTTCTAGGTCTTCTAGAGCTGCCATCAGAGTTTCTGACACAAAACGTCCGCCATGGATACCGAAATGCCCTTTTGCATCAGGGAATTGGGTATAGTCAATCACATTATTTTGCTGATCCACGTAGGACTCCTTGCATAAAGCGTTCGATGAGTTGTTGGTCTTTTATACCTTTTGCGGACTCGACACCGCCGCTCACATCCACAGCATAGGCTTGTGTGGTGAGAATTGCCTGCTCGATATTGTCAGGGTTTAAGCCCCCTGCCAAGATGAGCGGAATATTTAATTTTGGGAAAGTGGTCCAGTCAAAGCTATGCCCGGTGCCCCCTTTTAAATCTGGATGCCAGGCATCTAACAGCACAGCACTTGCCCCTGCATCCTGATAACTTTGAATTTCGGCTTGAATATCTAAACCTGGTTTCACCTGGATGGCTTTGTACCAGCGGCGGCCGACCTGTTTGGAAATATGCTGACACTGTTCAGGACTTTCATCACCATGAAATTGCAGCATATCCAGAGGCACATCTTTTAAAACGTGTTGAATGTCATCCGCAGATGCATTGACAAATAAACCCACTGTTTGCACATAGGCAGGTACATGCTGGATCAGTTCTTTCACTTGCTCTTTGGTCACACTACGTGGACTAGGTGGAAAAAATACAAAACCAATCGCATCTGCTCCTGCATTCACAACTGAATGTATATCTTCTATTCGTGTGATTCCGCAAATTTTGGCACGGGTTCGCATACAATTCGCTCTAATTTTTTAACCTTAACTTTGCCAATTTATAGTCATGCTATAAACATAAGGGCGAATCATTGTAATGCAATTTCTTTAGCTTGCGTAAAGTTCATCCGAATAATTCTTGTCTGACGTTGTTTATCAGCCATACTATCTTTATACTGCGCCCATCTTGCAACAAGTCAAAGCCTTAAAGCTTTAGGGAAGTTGGTGAAAATCCAACACTGCCCCCGCAACGGTAAAAAATGAAACGTCAATCAATTTAAACCTCTGGTTTACGCCACTGCATGAAAATGTGGGAAGGTGGATTGGCAGCATGGTGCCTGCCCTGCACATTTAAGTCCGGATACCTGCTTGTTGTGTTCTTTAACTCAATCATTCACGGGGAGTGAATGTATGGAGCACATTATGTCTATTCAATTTCAGCCTACAGCTTTAGTGGGCGCAATCGCTATTGCGATGGGTTTCTCTGCATCTGTCTCTGCACAAGACAATACAACGACTGTGAATGCTTCTTTAGACACTTTAGTCGTTACCGCAACACGCTCTGAAGAAAAGATTAAAGATGTGCCTGCGCGTATTTCAATTATTGAACCCCAAATTGTTGAACAATCACCAATTGCCTCTTTTCCTGATTTGCTCAAACATGATGCTACCATCAACATGGTTCAAAGTGGCGGTATGGGGCAACTTGCCGATATTTATTTACGTGGTACTGAATCAGACCATACTTTGATTTTACGTGATGGCATACGATTAAATAATGCATCTTCGGGTACAGCAAGCCTTGCTTTTATTGATACCACAGATATCAAACAAATCGAAATTCTAAAAGGCCCTGCATCTGTTCTATATGGTACAGATGCTATTGGCGGTGTGGTTCAATTGATTTCAAAAAAACCTGAAAAAACAGGTGCATTCGTTACAGGTGAAATAGGAGAACATAAAACCTATAAATCTGTCATCGGTGCTGATTTATATGAAGACGGTTTTTATGCTCAAATTCGCGGCCAACGATTAGAATCTGATGCAACAAAAGTAACCAACCAAAAAACCAACAGCCATGAAACCGCTTCTTTTGATCAAAAAGGCTTTAGTACTAAATTTGGTGTGGAAAAAGAAAAATTTGCAACATCAATTGACTACAGTACCAATAAAGGCACCAGCCTATATGATGCTTATTCATTTAATGGTGCATTGCTGAAACAAGACTTTGAAAATGAAATTATCAATCTTCGTGGTCGTATAAACCTGACTGATCAATTTGAACTGAATGCACGTTTATCTCAATTTACGGATGAAGTCGACCAAAAAGATTCAACCGACTTTGTACATGGTAAAACTCAAGAAGCAGAACTCTATGGTAAATGGAACCTCATGCCTCAGCAGACTTTACTTACAGGTGTGACTCATCGCAATCTGGATGGCGATATTCTGTCTTATGGCACACCTTATAATGAAGATGTGGGCTCAACTGGATATTATATTCAGCATCAATTTAACGGGACTAAACTCAACACCCAGATTGGTGTCCGTGTAGAAGACAATGAAAAATATGGGACTCATACTGTAGGTCAAATTGCTGCTCGCTACCAATTGCTGCCATCAACCAGCGCATATGTAAATGTAGGTACAGCATTTAAATCGCCAACCTTGAATGAACTTTATAATTCATGGAATGGCAACCCAGATCTGAACCCTGAAGAAAGTACATCTTATGAAATTGGTTTTGACCAAAATCTGGCTTATGGTTTGCAAACAGGTTTATCTGCTTACTACACA
Organism: Acinetobacter sp. YH01022; assembly: GCF_013420235.1. Classification (NCBI taxonomy): domain Bacteria; kingdom Pseudomonadati; phylum Pseudomonadota; class Gammaproteobacteria; order Moraxellales; family Moraxellaceae; genus Acinetobacter; species Acinetobacter sp. YH01022. The sequence goes on from NZ_VOYP01000007.1 coordinate 23,612, forward strand.
GAAGTTAAAGATTTGATCGCCTCAGGCAGCAATGGCAAACTGACAAATATTCAAAAGGCTACTTATCAAGGTGGTGAGGCTTATTTAGGCTGGCAGCAAGATGATTTATTTGCCAAAGCAACCTATAGCTACGTTAAACCTCAAAATGAAGCAACTCATCAAGATTTAAATCGTCGCCCTCGTCAAGGTTTTACCTTAACAACTGGCTTACAAAACGAAGTATATGGTATTAGTGCATCTTTGGTCGCTAAATCCAAATCTAAAGATTGGGATAAAAACTACAAGAACCCGGGCTATGCGACGGTTGATGTAAATGCTTTCTGGAATGTAAACCCAAATGTGAAACTATTTACCAATATTCAAAATATTGGGGATGTTGAATATAAGACTGCATACCAAGACCAAGGTTATTACTATGTCAACGGCGGTCGCCTCGCTTCTGCGGGTGTAACCTTCCGTTACTAAGCTCTTAACAGCAAAAAATTTTAAAACAGCGCAGTTTATGGATAATGTTATGACCGACATTATCCTTTTTTATTGTATTCATCAAAAACTCAAGGAACAGATATGGGCCACCGTTTAAGTAAAATCTATACCCGTACCGGCGACTCAGGCACAACTGGACTCGGTGATGGTTCGCGTGTCGCCAAAGATGACTTGCGCATTACGGCACTAGGCGATGTGGATGAGCTGAATGCCTGTATTGGCGTACTTCGCTCACAGATTGCCCACAGTACTATTGCAGAAAAAGCCAACTGGGATAAATCCTTAAGCCTGATTCAGCACTGGTTATTCGACCTCGGCGGTGAAGTCTGCATTCCAAACTTTAACCTGGTTCAAGCGGTTTCCATCGAGTTTTTGGAAAATGACATTGACCGTATGAACGAAGCATTGCCAATGCTGAAAGACTTTATATTACCTGCCGGAACTTTAGCTTGCAGTTATGCCCATCAGGCCCGTGCCGTCTGCCGTCGTGCCGAGCGCAGTGTAATGTCGGTACATAGCCGTGACCAGAATATTCAGGCCAACTCGCTACAGTTGCTTAATCGCCTGTCCGACTGGTTATTTGTTGCATCGCGTACCTTGCAACGTGCTGAAGGCGGATCTGAAGTGCTTTGGCAAAAAAATATTAATGAGACGATTTGAAAAAATTAAAATTTAAATCTGCTATTTGATACTCGGCCACGTCATCTGCAACTGTTCGAGGCAGGACTATATTTAAAGTCTAATGGTTTTGCGAAAAACTTAAAAAAATTACGGTTTTTGACGAGTTTTGCAGATGATAATGGTTTTGCCTACTTTTGCCGAAACAAAAGTAGGTCGAACCGAAGGTTAATTTTCAAGATATAATTCAAATGAAAAGACGCTGTAGTGACAATATTCCTTAAAGAAATTAATAAATCCATATTTAAAATTTGAAGTAAAATAACTTTCATAAATTGTCTTAGAGATACACATGCGAATCATCGGACATCGTGGTGCACGCGGAGAAGCCCCTGAAAATACCTTGGGCGGATTTCAGTATATCCATGACCTAGGCATTCGGGCAGTCGAATTTGATGTCCGTCAGCTCAAAGACGGTGAACTCATCATCATGCACGATGACAATTTCCTAAGAACCACAGGTACCAATCAGGCACTCTATGATTTAAACAGTCACCAGCTTGAAGCTTATAATCAGGCACATATCTGGATAGACTGGGAAAAACAGCTTACCCCGACACTCCGTCAAACCCTGAGCATTATTCATGACTTTGAACATATTGAAGTTGAAGTCAAAGAAGTGGCAACCATGTTCGATGCTGAAAAACTGGTTTTAGAATTACAACAACAGTTACATGGTTTTGAACAAACTGCCGTGATCACCAGTTTCGATTTAAAAATTCATCAGGCTTTAAAACGGCAATACTCCATTTTTAAACGCGGCTTACTAGTTGAAAATGACATTCAATACTTGGCTATTGAGCAGGCTTTAGAACTCGGTTGCTGTCAAATTGGCTGGATGAACCAGCTGGCAAGCGATGAGATGATTCAGGCCACACAACAGGCACATTTAGGCATTAGTGTCTGGACAGTCAATGAGGTTGAGCGTGCCAAGCATCTACAAAGCTTGGGAATAGATGGATTAATTACCGACTTTCCCAAAATGATGCTCGAACAACTTTAATAAAAGTTTCTGTCCCCACTTTTGTGACTCAATCCGCTATTTATTGAATCAAAAATGACTCACATCGCTGCTGTTCACGGAAGCAGCTTTGACCTTCGATAAAATCAATCAACCCTTCCCCGTATTCTGTTACTGTTTAGTACAATACACCTGTAGAATAATGCTAGTGAAGATTTGTTCGCTCATGCTAATATTGAAGAAGTCTTAATCCCTATAATTTGTATTGAATTAAGAATTCATTTATACCTTACCCTTATACGGTTCTAGGAGTGCTGTTGGAGATGAATGCTCCCTTACCCAAAGCCCCAATTAACTGGATTGCAGTGTTTGCATTGGTTTTTTTACCAATTGTGGCTGTAATCGCTATCCCTTTATATGCTTATCATCATGATTTTAGCTTAGGCGCATGGATCAGCTTATTTGTACTGCTTGGTTTTAGCAGTTTAGGGATTACCGCGGGTTATCACCGCTTATGGGCACACCGTGCTTATGAAGCAACTCTTCCATTAAAAATTATTTTAATGATTATGGGTACTTTTGCTGTTCAGAACAGTATTTTGTTCTGGGCTTCAGGTCACCGTACTCATCATCGTCATGTTGATGATGTCGAGAAAGACCCATATTCAATTAATAATGGTTTTTGGTATGCGCATATGGGATGGATGCTTCGTAACTATCCGGCAGCAGAAGCAAACTATAAAAATGCACCTGATTTGTTAAACGACAAAGTGGTGATGTTCCAAGACAAATATTACATTCCGCTGGTGATTGCCGTACACGTAGTCATTCTGACCACTGTAGGCTGGGCTGTGGGTGACATGTGGGGCGTCGTGTTATTGGGTGGTTTACTCCGTCTGATCTTGAGCCATCATGTAACTTTCTTCATTAACTCACTGTGTCACATGTGGGGCAAACGCCCTTATACCGACGAAAACACTGCGCGTGACAATTTCATTTTAGCCATTGCCACTTGGGGTGAGGGTTATCACAACTACCACCACATTTTCCAGTACGATTACCGTAACGGCGTGAAATGGTGGCAGTATGACCCGACCAAATGGTTGATCTGGTCCTGTTCAAAACTGGGCTTAGCTAAAAACTTACGCCGCATTCCAAGCTTTAATATCAAAAAAGCAGAATTAGCAATGCGCTTTAAATATGCTGAACAGGATTTGGCAGTATATGGCCATAATGTCAATGAAGATATGGCAACGGCTAAACTTCGCATTGCTCAGGAATACGAAGCTTTTACCCAAACTTTAAATGATTGGGCAACACTGAAAGAGCAAGAGATTCAAGTCAAGAAAGCCTCTGTTGCTGAAAAAATTCATCAAATGGATAACAAACTTAAAGTTGATTTCCAATTGGTTGAACAGCGCCTTGTTCATCATCGCGACAGCTTGAAAATTTTAATGCGTAGTATTAAAAAGAATCCAGTTTCAGAATAAAATCTGGTTCAATATAAAGCCCCAACAATGGGGCTTTATTCATTTTTGTGGTTTAAATTTGCTATAGTGATCACATCTCCCCCAATTTTTAGATTGTCCCATGCAATTTAATCCGCGTTACCCTTCGCTCAATCCCAAGCTTTATCATCATCAAATGCCTGTTCCGTTAAAAGGCGCCAAAGCTGGTCATTTCAATGCAGCACTGGCTGATGAATTACAGTGGTCAGAACAGGATAAAGCTCAATGGGTGGAAATCTGTAGTGGACAAAAAACCTTTGCTGAATTCCCCCCCTTGGCCATGGTCTATGCCGGACATCAGTTCGGGCAATGGGCAGGACAATTGGGTGATGGTCGTGGTTTACTGATTGCACAAATTTTAGATAAAAGCCAACAAAACATCGACCTGCATTTAAAAGGTGCCGGCTCTACCCCCTACTCCCGTATGGGTGATGGACGTGCCGTATTACGTTCAGTGATTCGTGAATATTTAGCCGGTCATGCGCTGAATGCTTTGGGTATTGCCTCGAGTAATGCCGTCGGTTTTACCTCTTCCACCCAAGGCATACAACGGGAAAAAATGGAACCCGGTGCCATGATGCTACGGACCTCAGACTGCCATATTCGCTTTGGACATTTTGAATGGCTCAACCAATATCAACCCGACCTTCTAGAAGAATTCGTACAGAAATGCATGGAATGGCACTATCCTGAATGTTTGCAAGCTGAACAGCCGATTTTGGCTTTTGCCACCCAAGTCATCCAGCGTACTGCGGTGATGATTGCCAAATGGCAACTGGTGGGTTTTGCACATGGGGTGATGAATACCGACAACCTGAATATCACCGGTTCAACGCTCGACTTTGGCCCTTTTGGCTTTATGGAGCGCTTCCGTCCGAACTGGATGAATAACCACTCGGATTATCAAGGCCGCTACACCTACCAGCAGCAACCGAGTATTGGGCACTGGAATTTATGGATGTGGCTGAACAACCTGATTCGGCTTAAAAAAGATCCTGCTGAAAAAGAACAGTTCAAAGAAGATTTGGCAAAATGTTTAGAACATTTTGAGCCGACCTTCCTCGAACATTATACGGTTGGTTTGTGCCAGAAAATGGGCTTGCCAAGTTTCCATAAAGACAGTTTTGATTGCGGTATGGCATTCTTGCGAATTTTACAAACGGAGCAACTGGACTACACCCAAAGCTTTATTCGTTTACAGAATAAGCAATATGAAAGCCTTAAAGATGACTGCCTGGACCGTCGCCAGTTTGAAAGTTTCCTGACACAATATGAAATCATTCGAATAAATCAGGATACCGATGCACTGGATGCCGAAATGGTGAAAGCCAATCCGCACTATATTCTGCGCAACCACATGGCGCAGAAAGCCATTGAACTGGCAGAACGGGATGATTATTCCGAAGTCGAGCGCCTGTTTAAGTTGTTGAGTCAACCTTATCTTAAACAACCCGATTTAGAGCAGCCTGAAGATTTAGGCCCCTTGCCGAGTGATGTGCCTGAAGTGATGGTGAGCTGTTCTTCTTAAAGTTATTCACAAAGCATTTAAAAACTGTGGATAATTTCAGCATTATCCACAGTTTTCTTTTGGATTATTCAAACTTATGACTTTGCACAATCTTGCTTCCCAAACTGCTTTAAAGCTACCTGAAGTGACGATTACCCAACCTTTTGGCGATGGCTGTGATGTGTTTAAAGTCATGGATAAAGTCTTTATGCTGAGCTTTCATTTAAAAGGCCAAGCAGCTATTAACTTAAAAGTTATCCCGGATGATGGTGCTATGCTACGGGATATTTATCCTTATATACGTGCCGGCTGGCATATGAACAAGCAACATTGGGTGACGGTTTATGAGGATGAAAACCTAGATGCAGCTTTAGTTCATGATTTGATAAAGAATTCTTATGAACTGGTGGTGAGTAAACTCAATAAAGTGCAACGACAACGGATTGCCCTATTAAAGTCAGCAATATAAAACAAGGCGAACCATTTTCATGACTCGCCTTGTTTAAATTGAATTAAAAAATCAATTCAATCCTCGGGATATTCAAAACGATAACCAACCCCATATACCGCCTGAATCCATTCATGACGGTTGCCGGTTTCGGCAGCATCCGAAATCTTACGGCGCAGGTTTTTGATATGGCTATCAATCACTCGGTCTGCCACATCAAAACTGTCCGGGTTAATATGATCGAGTAATTGTGCACGTGAATACACTTGGCCTACATGTTCCAGGAACAACTCCAATAAACGGAATTCAGTCGGGGTCAGGTTCAAGGTTTTTTGCTGATACCAGATGCGTTGCTGGGCCTTATCCATACGGAACAGGCTGTTCTGCTCAGGTTCGGCATGACGGTCGAGACGACGTAACACCGCTTGTACCCGTGCAACCAGTTCTTTCGGGCTAAAAGGCTTGCAAATATAATCATCTGCGCCCATGTTCAAGCCCAGTACACGGTCAATTTCTTCAGTGCGGGCAGTCACCATAATAATCGGCAAATCGGACTGTTCACGCACTTTACGGCAAATGGTCAGGCCATCCATACGTGGCACCATCAGATCCAGAATCATCAAACTGGGTTTACGTTGCAGAAAGCTGTCATAGGCTTCTTGCCCATCATGAAACATACTGACTTCAAAACCCGCAGCTTCCAGATAGTCCCGCACCAGTTGTGCAAGTTCCACTTCATCTTCTACCAGCATGATATGTTTCATGAATGTTATTCCTTTATTTGTTTAACTGTTTTGGAAAAGTCAGTTTGCAACGCAAACCGCCTAATGGAGAATGATCAAAACTCAACTGTCCACCCATTGCCTGCGCAATTTTACCAGATAATGCCAGACCCAAGCCTGTTCCCCCGGTACTGCGTGTCCGTGAATCATCAACACGATAGAAACGCTCACCTAGACGTGACAATTGTTCATCACTTAGCCCAAGTGGACTGTCATCCACAATCACACTCCAATGGGTGGCTGATTGCTCGGTATGCACACGAACCTCGCCGCCTGCTTCAGTATAACGAATGCTGTTACCCAGTAAGTTGACCATAATTTGTTTAAAACGATCTATATCTAATTGTAAATTCACACCTTCACCCTGCACGGAAACGGATAGATCAGCCTGGGCAAATTTAGGCTTAAAGTTTTCAACTTCCTGCAGCACCACATTCCACGGATTGACGTCTGCCATATAGCATTTCAACTGTTGTGCTTCAGCCTGAGCCAGGTCGGCCAGATCCTGAGTGAGTTTTTTCAGGCTGGTGACCTGGCGCAGCATCGATTCAAAATGTTCCGGTGTCGGTTTGCGAATACCGTCCTGCATCGCCTCAATTTGCGCTTGCAGTACCGCCAATGGTGTTTTTAATTCATGTGAAGTATCGGCCACCCACTGACGGCGTGAGGTTTCATGCTGATCCAGAATAACCGCCAGATGGTTCAATTCTGTCGATAAATCACCCAGCTCATCATTGCGGTTGACTGTCACCTGATGCTGGAAATTGCCTTTGGTCAGTTCGCGGGTTCCTTGCAGCAAACGCTGAATGGGCGTTTTAAAATAAGTGGCCAACAATAAAGCCGCGACCAAGCTGGTCAGGAACGTTAAACCGTACACCAATAATAAATAACGTTTCTGGTTACTAAAGAAGTTGATGCTAGAAGCATCATCCTGATCCAGCACCGGCTTCAAGCCTAAATAACCGACTACCTTGTTATTCACCATAATCGGACGATATGACACTGGAATATCGGATGGCTCACCCACGACAAACTGTTTTTTGGCATCATACAGCGACAAGCGGGAACTTAAGCCCAAACGGTCCGGCAAAGAAATAAACTGCTTTTTCTTAGCTTGAGTGGATGTTGCATCGGCAGGCTTATCTTCAGCTTTCCGGTCAGAGCGGAAGATATTTTGATTGGCACTGAGTGGAAATTTAAGCCCTTCAAAAGGCTGATACTCGGAAGGTAAATTCAACTCGATTAGGCGCAATTCTTCTGCATCTAAAATCGGTTTGCTCTGCCCGGTTTTATTTAACCCCGGAGAAACGCTGATCAGGGTATTTTCCTGAAAATAACGCTGCTGCAAAGCAATATCATATTGACGGCGTAACCACCAGCGAGACAGACGGTCATAGTCATCCGGTGCAGCAGTGCCTTCTATTTGCAGGATTTGCGCCTGAATGGCATTACCCCAGTCATGATAAACTGCATAGACGCCTGCCAGATTACTGATTACATGATCCAGTTTCTGCATTTCGACATCGGCCACATAGCGGGCAAAGTTCTTTTGCATGGTCCAATGCAATACCCCCAGACTCACCGTCGTAATCACTAGGGTGGTGAGCAACACAGTCAGGAACAGGCGTAAGGCAATCGGAACACGGCGAATCTTCAAAAGTGAGGTCTCAATCTTTTTCCCAATGGATTATTGTAACCAACCCGGTAAAAAAAAACTCTCCATTGTTTCTTCATCATTATTGTTTAATCTTTAACTCATCAAATTTCATTTTTTCATTGGAGATAACAACAATGAATTCCATGACAAAAATAGCTTTAGTGAGCGCAAGCCTAATCAGTATGGGCGCTTTAACAGCCTGCCAATCGACCAACACGGTTCAGGATAAAGATGGCGACCACCCGCGCATGATGCGAGATCATCATCAAAAGCATGAGCGCAACATGACACCCGAACAGCGTGAGCAGTTCCAGCAAGCCCGAGCCGAACGCCAGCAAATAATGAGAAGCATGAAAACAGCCTGTGAGAGTAAAGCCGTTGGTTCGGCGGCACAAATCAAGGCGGGTGAAAAAACCATTAATGGGACTTGCGTGATGCTCTTCACTCCTGATCGTGCAGAGATGAAGAAAATGTGGCGCGAACATCGTACCATGCAGGGGGAAATGAAAGGTATGCCTATGATGCAATACCATGAACCCCTGACTGATGCCAAACGCGCAGAACTGACCAAACAATTTGATCAGCGCCTGGCAGAACATCAAGCGCATCAGCAAGCCGTGTTCAAAGCCTGTCAAGGCAAAGCCAATGGTACTGCGGTACAAGTCAAAGTCGGCACCCAGAGCATGAATGGCACATGCGAAGTTCGCTTCCAGCCTAAAGCACCTGCCGCGCCTGTAATGGCGAAACCAGCATCGTAAAAAAATCCATCCGAAGACAAAAAGGCGCAACTCTGCGCCTTTTTTATTGTTCATAAACTTTTACGTTTTTGACTATTTATTACATCGAATAAAACATAAAAGCATTTACACTCAACATACTTAGCACTTTCAAAGCAAAAATCTTTGACTTTACAGTCACTAAGAAAAGGCATGGAACCGCTTGTACCAAGTAAGAAGATGTTGCACGATTGAGCCATACAAATACGTGTCATAGAAGGCACGTTCCAATGTTTATTAGGATTATAAGCTGGTTAAACCAGTATTGAGGAAACCGATATGCCACAATACAAAGCGCCCTTACGTGATATGCAATTTGTTCTACATGAATTGTTAAATGCTGAACAACATTATGCAAACCTGCCTGCATTTTCTGACACCGTAAGCCGTGAATTGGTTGATCAATATCTAGAAGCTGCGGCTGACTTCTGTGAAAATGAATTGTCTCCAATCAACCAAAGCGGTGACCGCGAAGGTTGTACCTGGAATGATGGTGTAGTTACTACACCTACTGGTTTTAAAGAAGCCTATCAAAAATATATCGAGTTGGGTTTCCCATCATTATCTGCTGAAGAGCAATACGGTGGTCAAGCCTTGCCTGTTTCTTTAGGCAACGTGATCTCTGAAATGGTGGGTACTGCAAACTGGGCATGGGGCATGTACCCTGGCCTTTCACACGGTGCTGTCCGTACCCTAGAACATCACGGCTCTCAAGAACAAAAAGATACTTACTTGCCTAAGCTGGTTTCAGGTGAGTGGACCGGTACCATGTGCTTGACAGAATCTCATGCTGGTTCAGACTTGGGGATTATCCGTACCAAAGCTGAACCGAATGCAGATGGCAGCTATGCAATTTCTGGCGAGAAAATCTTTATCTCTGCTGGTGAACACGACATGGCAGAAAACATTATTCATATCGTGTTGGCGCGTCTTCCGGGTGCACCGAAAGGTACTAAAGGGATCTCTTTATTTATCGTGCCTAAATTCAGCCTGAATGCAGACGGTTCTTTAGGCGAGCGCAATAGCGTTCGTTGCGGTTCAATTGAACACAAAATGGGTATTCATGGTAACGCAACCTGTGTACTCAATTTTGATAACGCAAAAGGCTTCCTGATTGGCCCTGAAAACCGCGGCTTAAACTGCATGTTCACATTCATGAACACTGCCCGTATTGGTACTGCGGTACAAGGTCTTTCAGCTTCTGAAGGCGCGTTCCAAGGTGCATTGGCTTATGCTAAAGACCGTTTGGCAATGCGTTCACTTTCAGGCGTTAAAGCGCCAGAAAAAGAAGCAGACCCAATTATTGTTCACCCTGCTGTACGCAACATGCTATTAACGCAAAAATCTTTTGCTGAAGCTGGCCGTGCATTGGTTTACTTATTGTCTTTCTATGCAGACACGGTAGAGCAAGGTGCAACTGAAGAAGAACGTAAAGCTGCGGACAACATGTTGTCACTACTTACCCCGATCGCAAAAGCATTCTTGACTGAAACCGGTTCTGAATCTGCGAAACACGGTGTTCAAGTATTCGGTGGTCACGGTTTCATCTCTGAACACGGTATGGAACAGATTGTTCGTGATACACGTATCGCTTGCTTGTACGAAGGTACCACTGAAATTCAGGCGCTTGACTTGCTAGGTCGTAAAGTTTTGGGTACTCAAGGTGCAATGTTGAAAGACTTCACCAAAGTCATCCATAAATTCTGCGAAGCCCACAAAGACAATGCTGCAATGAAAGAATTTGTTGAACCACTTGCTGCTCTGAACAAAGAGTGGGGTGATTTGACTATGCAGATTGGTATGCGTGCAATGCAAAACCCGGATGAAGTTGGCGCTGCTGCAGTAGATTACCTGTACTTCTCTGGCTATGTAACGCTTGCTTACCTATGGGCTCGTATGGCACTTGTTGCTCAAGAAACATTGGCTGCTGGTACAACTGACGTAGATTTCTACAACGCGAAAGTGACTACTGCCCGTTTCTACTTCAAGAAAATTCTTCCACGCGTTCGCTCACACGTTGAGGTGATTGCGGGTGGCGTTGAGCCATTACTGGCTTTAGATGCTGAACACTTCGCATTCTAAGTACAGGATTTTTAAACTGAGGTGAGAAAAAGGACAGTCATGTTTTTGGCAGTCCTTTTTCTTTATCAAATAAACAAAAAAATTAACCTTTAGTCGTCTAACCACATGAATTTTCATCTATTAGACTGATCAAACCGAACTGAATCAAACAATAAACAGGTGACTCACTATGCCAATCTATAATGCACCTCTTGCAGATATGAAATTCATTCTGAATGATGTTTTCAATGCAGAACAATTCTGGCAAGCCAATGAAAATCTTGCTCATGTTGATGCAGCAACAGCTGAAGCCATTCTTGAAGAAATGGCGAAATTTGCGCAAAACGTGACTTTGCCTTTAAACCGTACGGGTGATGAAGAAGGCGCTAAAATTGAAAATGGCAATGTGACGACCCCTGCGGGCTTTAAAGAAGCTTTCAAACAATATGCAGAAGGCGGCTGGATTGGTCTGGGTGCTGACGCTGAATGGGGCGGTCAGGAAATGCCAAAAATGCTGACCGTGCTTTCTGATGAAATGCTGTTTGCAACCAACCCATCTTTTATGCTCTACCCGCTTCTGTCTGTGGGTGCAGGTATGGCATTAAACAGCTATGCTTCCCAAGAGCAAAAAGAAACTTACCTGCCTAAAATCTACTCTGGCGAATGGTCAGGTACCATGTGCTTGACCGAGCCACATGCAGGGACTGACTTGGGCATTATCAAAACCAAAGCAGAACGCAATGAAGACGGCACTTATAACATTACCGGTACCAAAATTTTCATTACCGGTGGTGACCACGACCTGGCTGAAAACATCATTCACCTGGTCCTGGCGAAAACGCCAGATGCCCCTGCCGGTTCCCGTGGTATTTCACTGTTTATCGTACCGAAATTCCTGGTCAATGAAGATGGTTCTTTGGGTGAGCGTAACCATGCAGGTCCAGGTTCAATCGAACATAAGATGGGCATTAAAGCCTCTGCAACTTGCGTGATGAACTTTGATGGTGCCAAAGGTTATCTGGTCGGTAAAGAAAATGAAGGCTTGGCTGCCATGTTTGTGATGATGAACTATGAACGTCTGTCTATGGGGATCCAAGGTCTGGGCGCTTCTGAATTTGCCTATCAGAATGCTGCGCAATATGCGACTGACCGTCTTCAAGGTCGTAGTGCTTCTGGGGTGAAATCTCCAAATAAAGTGGCAGACAGCATTTTGGTCCATGGCGACGTGCGTCGTATGTTACTGAATGCGCGTGCTAACAACGAAGCCTCTCGTGCCTTTGCGGTGTATGTTGGTCAACAGCTCGACATTACCAAGTTCTCGACCGATGCCGAAGCGGTAAAAAAAGCCAATGACCGTGTTGCGCTATTAACCCCAATCGCAAAAGCTTACCTGACCGATACTGCATTTAACGCAACTTTAGATGCACAAATGGTTTTCGGTGGTCATGGCTTCATTCGTGAATGGGGTATGGAACAATGTATCCGTGACTTGCGTATCTCGCAGATTTACGAAGGGACCAACGGCGTGCAGTCTCAAGACTTGATCGGCCGTAAGACCATTAAATGTGGCGGTGCATTCATTGCAGAATACATCCAGGAAATCCGTGATTTTGCCAATGGCCTGGATGCGGATCTGAACTTCATTAAAGATGCTACTTTAGATGCAGCAGCAGAAGTTGAATCGGTAACGCAATATATTCTGCAAGCCAGCAAAGAAAATATCGACTTCTCGAATGCAGCAGCAGTGGATTATCTGCATGCGGTGGGTCTGCTTAGCTTCTCTTACATGTTTGCAAAAATTGCTAATGCAGCAAAAGCCAAAGACGGCGAGTTCTATCAAAATAAATTGTCGCTGGCGCTTTATTTTGTACAACGTATTCTGCCTGAACTTGCAATGCGCATTACTAAAGTAAAAGCCGGTGCTGAAGTGGTCATGAACTTCTCTGAAGACTACTTTACTAACCAGGCTTAATCCTGCACAAAGATAAGCAATAAAAAAACGCCTGCAAATGCAGGCGTTTTTTATGACTCAAGATATCAATTAGATTTTTTCAACAATAATGGAATCTGAAACTTTTTTATTACTCTGTGCATCTGGATTAATTTTCACAATTTTAATTACGCCCTCGGCTTGTAGATGTTTGCATAACGTAACCAGCTTGTGCATTTCATCCATTTTAACCCCTGAACCCAAAATAAGTTTTTTGCCATTTTGTAAATTATCAATTTTTGTTTGAATTGTTGCTAACATTTTCTTTTCCCTGATCAATGAAATAACCCTTCATACATTACATGAATTTCGTATAAAAAAAATACAATCACTTAATTTTTTATTCTTTAATGTGCATGAAACTTGCATACTATTTAATAATCAATTTCATACAAACAATCATTCAAGATACAGGAGGAAAAAAGATGTCAAAACCTGATAGCAAAGTTGAAAAAATTGAGACCCTCCTCGACCGTTTCGGAAATATTGCCGTAGAAAGTTTTCACTATATTGCCCTGTTTATTATTGGCTGTATGGTGATCTGGTCTGCCGGACATACGGTATTTGAAATTTTAACCATTAAACAGTTTGCGACCATCGATGATATTCTGCTGCTGTTTATTTATCTTGAACTGGGCGCCATGGTGGGTATTTACTTCAAAACCAATCATATGCCGGTACGTTTTTTAATTTATATTGCCATTACGGCTCTGACTCGTTTACTTATTTCAGATATCCAGCATGACCATAAAGCCGATATGGATCTGGTGATTATTACCGGTTCAATCCTGATCTTGGCATTTTCGATTTTGGTGGTGCGTTTCTCTTCCTGGACCTACCCGTCTGTGATTCGTGATAAACATTCAGAAAAGCCACTCCCTGCAGATAAAACTCCACAACCGCAAGATGATGAATTAGCTTAATATGTTAAAAGCCCCTCTTTTTAAAGATGAGCCATATATGGCGCAAGAGGGGAGATTGAATCATTAAAAATGAATCTTTAACGATTCGGCACCAACACATAACGACCATTTTCAAATATCCAATGGCTGCCAGTCGGTGGTGCAGGCAAACCCAAACGTTGCCAGTCGGAGATAAAGGTCGTGTTTGAACTTTCAATTCGGGCGGTTCTCGGATCACCATTCACCCAGCTATAGCTTTGAGAATTGTGTGTAATGGTCGTGGGTGCCTGATATTGAATGCTGATGCCATTCTGAATGGTCGGATAATTCTGATGATGCGGTGGACGCTGCGGATAATTCAGGTAGTGCTGTGGATAATGTTGCTGCTGATGTGGATAGTGATTTTGAGGATAACTATTTTGCGGATAATAAGGACGAGGCTGGTAGCGAGTAGTATCTACCCCACGATAATTTGACCAGCGATTTTCTGCTTGCGTTGTTGCAGAAGCCCCCAAGAGCATCATACCAATCAAAGCACAAAGAGCTGTTAATTTCATAAGAGCCTCCCACCATACATTATAAAGCTTATTGTAATTCCTAGTTTAGGATAAAAAATGAATAAAAAAACAGCAAATGCAAAGTTTTGTAAATGAAATATTTCTCGAGTTTTCTCTTGAGACACATCCCGGCTCAAATGATGAATATGCTAAAATGCAGTTTTTTATTATGGGATCAAACAGAGTGTCTGATTTAAGTTTTGACCGCCTACATCAATTCTTTTGCAAGGTTCCAAGTATTCAAGAATCTTTAATTAATGCCTATGGTTCAGATGGTCAACATGCCTGGTGGTTTAAATTTCAAATCAATGTGGAACATCCTCTGGCATGGCAAACCGTACAGGAACTGGGTCATGTATTAAATTACATTTCCAAGAATGAACGTTTACCGACACAGTTTTTGCCGGTTTCTCCGCCACCTTATATGAATGGTGAAGCCAAAGAGTTTTTGGCTTGGGTCATTCAGTGCAATCATCCCGATTTTTCACCTGATGTGGTCTGTGACTGGTTAGAAGCACGTTTACCGCAGCCGGTTGAAGATGAAAGCCGGTGGAAAATTAAAACGGATTTAAAAGAGCTGGATAAACTCTCTGACAAAGATCTGGATCAGATGGTTCCGCCTAATTCTCAACAATAAAAAATCGCTTGATTACCTCTCCCTTGCGTAGCAGTGCTACTCATCTCCTGAAAGGAGAGGGAACTCCTTCTCCCTCTGGGAGAAGGTTGGGATAAGGGACTTAAAACGTCGACAATCCGCTCCACTCCATAAAACGGTAAATTCCATATTTCAATGTCGATTCATCTGCATATTGCCTGTAATCGACACTCATGTTTTTGCCATTCAAATTGGCCCAAGCCGTATCAAAATAAGCTTGAGCATCAGTAAATACAGGTGCTTGTGATGAACCAACCACCCGAAAATTGGTTTCCAGATTATAGTTTTTGATGTTGCGCGCAGTGAAATTGGCTGAACCCAAAATCAGGTCAGACTGCTGTGCATTTGATTTAATAATCATCTTGCTATGACATTGTTCACCTTGGGTATTGCACCAGCGTACCGGCACACCCGCATTATTCAGTTCAGAAGCCACCTGGCGGTTAGGAATACCATTTTTTTTACGCCCAAACGCATCCTTATTCGGATCAAGCAGCACACGGACTTTTACCCCACGCTCATGTGCAGCAATCAGGGCTTTGACAATATGCCGTTCAGACAAATAGAACATGGCCAAATCAATCTGCTCTTTAGGCTTGGCAGTTTCAATCAGTTTGAGTGTTGCATCGTAAATTGCTTTTTCAGTCAGCACCTGAACTTGAGGTAAAGACCGATCCCCTTCAAACTCGCCAATAATGACCATCGGAATATCACCTTTGGACATCCGGCCTACAGCCTGTTCGGTCTTTAATACATCAATGGCTGTATTGCCCGTTACCAGCAAAGCCACATTAGAATGACGTGAACTGCCATCATGCGGATTGGCTGAAGTCACCAAAGCTTTCCAGCCCTGAGCCGTATCCACCACCAGAGTTTTACGGTGATTGGCCTTAAAATTAAACAGATTAAAATAACTGCGCAGGGTAATTTTTTCCTGACCAAACGGATTGGCAAGCCAGCCTTTTTCAGGGTTATTGCCGGCATCCTGACAACAGAGATACCAGAAGCCAGACCATACTGGATTGGATGCACGCAGCGGTCTTAAATCCGTTTCAATCACGTCAATGCCTGCGCTACGTAACTGACGATAATGCTCGGGCGCAAGACCACCATAGACTGAATTAATCGGGTCGGTAATCACCTTAATTTCAATATTGGGCTGCACACCGCGTTTTAAAATCAAGGCATCCGTGAGTTGTTGCGCCAATGCCTGATGAGATAGCGTTGACTCGCCGACTTCACTATTGAACAAGAACATGTCCAGTACAATGGTGGTTTGCGCTTCATCAATCAATTTTAACATTTGATTAAAAATATGATGGTTTTGCTGCTGTTTTCCACTTGCATCCAGATAGGTTTGATCTGCAATAAACTTCACCTCGGCATGACGTAACTTACCGGTAAAATTCAGGCCTTCAGGCAAGGGTTTATAGGTATGATAAATGGCCGATGAGAGATATCCCAATGCCAGCAAACCGATGATCACGCCGGCATAACGACGGCCTGACCAATTCAATTTCTGATGAATTCGTTGAAAAATACGCATAACAAAAAACCTAGTCCAATATCATCAGACTAGGTTTTATTGCTTGATTTATCAAGAGGATTTCTGTTTCACCTGCTTGAATCAGCAGATTTCAGGATGACTTTTGCCTAGAAACCGAATTCTAGACCAACAGTAAAGTTACGTCCCACTTGCGGAATATTCGACAGGAATGAAGCATGTGAATAAACTTGATCATCCAGCAGGTTATTGGCTTTAAAGTAGACACGATAAGTATTTTTATCAGCAAGAGTATTGGCATAACTCAAGCCCAGATTAACCATGTTATAGCCCTGAGTTTCATCCTCATAGCTGGCAATTTTGTCCTGATTAAACACATGGTAATACTCAGCCAGACCCGACCAGTGATCGTCAAAGCTTGCGTCCACTTTGGTACCTAGACGACCTGCCGGAACACGAGGTGCATTTTCATTCTCGATTTTGCCACGCACATAATCCCCAAACACACCCACTTTGTAGGTATCGTTTAGAGTATAAGAGGCCGCTGCTTCGGCTCCATAGAACTTGGCTTTGTCTTGGGTATATTCAACTAGGCGGAAATCTTTAAAATTATCCAGGGTTTGGGCATAAATATAGTGATCAAACCAGTTGTGATAGGCATGCACATGATAATCCAGCGGACCGTTTTCATAATGCAGACCAAGCTCCAGATTATTGGATTTTTCTGCAGCCAGATTTTCATTGCCGCGTTCATAAGTGTTGGTCGCGAAATGTTTACCATTGGCATACAGTTCTTGCGCCAAAGGCAGACGTTCTTGATGAGAACCGACCAGCGATAATTTATAGTTGGGTACAAATTCCCAGTTCAGCGCGCCTGAGTAGGAAAAACCATAATCATCAAAGTCTTTTTTATCAGAATCGATGTCAATTTTTTGCTGATCCACACGTGCACCGAGTTCAACATGTACATCATCAAACTGTTTATGTTCTAAGGCAAACAGACTCCACTTCCGGGTTTTAGTCGGATCCAGCAAAGCTTCTTCACCACTAATATCCAGCTTTTGCTGATTATATTGAGCACCGATCATCCCTTCCCAGTTTGCAATCGGATTGTGGACCAATTCTAAACGTGCATCATAGCCTTTGCTTTTAAAGGTGGTTTGCGCAGCATTCTCTTCAATTTCATCATGCTTGTAATCGGTATAGCTGGCATGGGCACGAAGCTTTTGAAACCCGGCAAAAGGATCATTGAGTTCGGTACGGAAATCATAACGTTCGGTTTTCAAATCGACCCATGGTCCCGCTGCATGCTCTTCATGCGTATGCCCGGGTTGCTGGCCACAGCCAATTAAGGCATTACCGGACACCTGACAATCTTCATATTCATGACTATGCCCCGGCAAGCCATACTGGTCCTGACGGTTACTGTATGAAATGCCGCTAAAGCCTCGGTCATGAATCCAGGACAATCCAACATTGACCGTTTCACCTTCAGCAAAGGTATTCCCGACACGGCGTTCTTTTTCTAATTCGCCTTCATGATCATGGAAATAATCTGGTGCAATATAGTCATTGGCTTTACGTTTTGAACCTTCAACCCGTAACGCAACCTGATCGGCTAAAGCAACCGTGACACCCGCACTAGCGAGTTTTTCATCACTACCCGTGTTGTAACGTAAGCCTAGCTGACCTTCATAACCCTTTTCAGGCATTTGCGTTGGAATTTTATTATCTGTGACATTGACCAAACCACCCACTGTTCCTGCGCTATACAGTAAAGTCGATGGTCCACGAATAATCTCAACCTGTTTTGCCAGAATTGGATCAACCGTCACCGCGTGGTCAGGCGACAAGGTCGAAACATCCGCAGTTTCAGAAGCATGTTGCAGAACTTTAACACGCGCACCATCTTGCCCGCGAATCACTGGACGGCTTGAACCTGAACCATACTGGTTCGAAGATACCCCAAGCTCACCTGCCAAAGCATCACCAATGGTCGTACTGCCTTCGGCAAGCTTTTTATGATCAATGACCTGATCAGCCACTGCAAAATCTGCAGCCGACTGTACCAGGGGATGTGCCTGCAATTTGAGGGTGGCAAGTTGTTGAGTCTGAGTATCCTCATCAGCAAAAACAGCAGGTGCAATGACGGCAAAAATAGAGAGTGTAATTAAATTCTTATGAATAAGCATGGAACGGACTCAAGGCTGCAATTTCTAAATAACGTTATAATATAACATTGCATTTTTTTTGCAATCCTTTACGATAAACAGCTACATATTTTATTAGAATGTTTTTAAATACTTTTTATCGCATTAAAACATTATTTTATTTATGCCCTTTACCCTATCTCATGCTGTCCTTGCCCCACCCATTTCCTACCTGACTGGAAACCGGCTTCCGGTTGCCGCACTGGCAATTGGCTGCATGGTGCCAGACCTTTATCGTCTGTTTAGCCAAGATCATTCCAATAGCACTCATTTATGGTCCTCCCTGATTCATCCAAACTTGTGGATCGGGCTGGCTTTTTGTGCCATCTGGTATCTGATTTACCGGCCGGTGATCTACCGCTTTCTCGGTATCCGGCATGAACTGAATATCACCAGCCTCTTTGCAGCATTTAAGTTTTTTACAGGAGTCTGTCTGGCCGTGATGCTGGGTACAGCAACCCATCTGATTTGGGATGGTCTGACCCATGTGGATTTTCGTACCTTTGCCTTGCATGACCTTCTCAGTCAGCAGTTTCAGATTTTAGGACAAAGCTATCCCCTGCACCGCATTTTGCAGCTTGGGAGCTCGTTCGCAGCCCTGCCATTTATTGTATGGATGAGCCTGCATTATTATCGGTGCCATCGGCAATCCCTGGCCCTTAGCCACAAAATCAAAGTTTTTGCTTGGGGATTATTCGGCCTGTCGATCCTCACTGCCCTGTTCTCGGTCTGGGACTATATGCACTATATTCCTGATGAGGTGTGGCAATCTGAGCTGTATTATTTTACCGGCCGTTCCATCAATGAATTCAGTCAGGGCTTTTTGATGGTATTTAGCCTGGGCTGTTTACTGTTTTTATTTCTGGACCAGAATCGGCGTATGGGCTAATCAAATAGCCCACTTTCCGCTTATTCACTTTAAATTGTTGCTGTTTTTGTCTCAAGTTCTTGTGACTATATGCCCAAAGAGGCATAATTCAACATTCGAAAAAAGCGGTACGCTGTTTACGTATACGCTGACCTTAACCCATATAGTTGGATTTTTTACGCTATGATGCGAACTCATTACTGTGGCTCATTAACTGAAGCCCAAATTGACCAAACCGTAACATTATGCGGTTGGGTACACCGTCGCCGTGACCACGGTGGTGTTATCTTCCTTGACATGCGTGACCGTGACGGTCTTGTTCAAGTGGTTATCGATCCAGATACACCAGAAGCATTCTCAACTGCGGACAAGGCACGTTCTGAATTCGTATTAAAAATCACAGGTCGTGTACGTCGCCGTTATGAAGGCACAGAAAATGCCAACATGGTGAGTGGTCAAATCGAAGTTTTAGCAAAAGACATCGAAGTTCTTGCTACTTCTGAAACGCCTCCATTCCCATTGAATGATGAAAATACCAACATTTCTGAAGAAATCCGTTTGAAATATCGTTTCCTGGATATTCGCCGTCCAGAAATGTTAGATCGCCTACGTTTCCGTTCTAAATTGACCAACCTGATTCGTAACTACTTCGAAGAAAATGGTTTCTTAGACGTTGAAACTCCGATCTTGACCCGTGCTACTCCAGAAGGTGCTCGTGACTATTTAGTACCAAGTCGTGTTTCTAACGGTAGCTTCTACGCACTTCCACAATCCCCACAGCTGTTCAAACAGTTGTTGATGGTGGGTGGTATTGATCGTTACTATCAAATTGCTAAATGTTTCCGTGATGAAGACTTACGTGCTGACCGTCAGCCTGAATTCACCCAAATCGACGTTGAAACATCGTTCATGAGTGACGATGACATCATGGATTTGATGGAGCGTTTAACCGTTAAGATGTTCGATGAACTTCTTGGCGTGAAATTCGACAAATTCCAGCGCATGACCTATGCAGATGCAATGCGTGATTACGCATCTGACAAACCGGACTTGCGTATTCCTTTGAAACTGGTTGACGTTGCAGACATGATGCAAGACGTTGAGTTCAAAGTATTCGCAGGTCCTGCTAAAGACCCTAAAGGCCGTATTGTTGCGCTTCGCGTACCGGGTGCAGGTTCTCTTCCACGTAGCCAGATCGACGAATACACGAAATTCGTGGGTATCTACGGTGCCAAAGGCTTGGCTTATATTAAAGTCAACGAACTTGAAAAAGGCATTGAAGGTCTTCAATCTCCAATCGTGAAATTTATCGAGCCAATCGTGCTGGATCTGTTGAAACGTGTTGGTGCTGAAAATGGCGATATCGTGTTCTTCGGTGCGGACAAAGCCAAAGTTGTAAATGATGCAATGGGCGCTTTACGTATCAAGATCGGTCATGACATGAACATGGCGACTTGTGAGTGGGCTCCGCTTTGGGTTGTTGACTTCCCGATGTTCGAAGAAACTGATGATGGCAAATGGACTTCTGTTCACCACCCGTTCACACTACCAAAATCAAGTGTAGAAGAAGTGAAGAACAATCCAGGTCAAGCATTGTCTGTGGCTTATGATATGGTATTGAACGGTACCGAAATTGGTGGCGGTTCACTTCGTATCTATACGCTCGAGATGCAAAAAGCGATCTTTGAAGCGCTTGGCATTTCTGAAGAAGAAGCCGAAGAGAAATTCAGCTTCTTGCTCAATGCTTTGAAATTCGGTGCACCTCCGCACGGTGGTTTGGCATTCGGTCTAGACCGTCTTGTCATGCTGATGACAGGTTCATCTTCAATCCGTGACGTGATTGCATTCCCGAAAACCAAGACAGCTGAATGTCCGTTGACTCAAGCTCCTGCTCCAGTTGAAGGCAATCAATTACGTGATTTGGGTATTCGCTTACGTGAAAAACCAAAAGCTGAAACTAAACAAGAAGTTTAATGTTTTTCTAGTACAGTAATAAAAACCCTGCTCAGGCAGGGTTTTTTTATTAAATTGAGATTGGTTTCTGGTAATGGCATAATAATGCTGTTTTTCTATTATTGAGTTAAGCAAGCTATGGCTATGCGTCCCGCTGTTCGTAATCGTGGCATTATGTTGATTGTGTTTTCTGTTGTGCAGTGGCTATTTATGCGTTATATCCTGGCCAATGGCTTATTTAACATGGATACCAATGAACGCATTCTTTATTTTTGTGTAAGTAGTCTAGGTGGGGCCTTGCTTATTTTTGTCGGCTTGATTTATATGGTTTTAAAAGGCAATGCCGATAAACCTCAATAACTTATTTTATTAATCCACTGAATACCACCATGAGCTTCAGTGGTTTCTGTAATTTGTGTTTTCTTTATTTTGTTCTCAAGACTTTTAACTCCTACTCTGTAGTTTAGAAACGGCGCAGCATCATTGATGCGATAAAACTCTTTCCAAAATTTTCTTTTCATTCTCTATTTTTGGTTTTTTAGAGTTGCGCTGTCATGTATTTTCTATTTAAAGTTGTTGCCCTGCTGCCACTTTCAGTTTTGCAATTCATTGCTTTTTGGATTGCCCTTCTCCTTAATAGTCATAATTCTTCTATGAAGCGGATTACGCGGATCAATCTACAATTAGCTTATCCAGAATTGAACTCATCAGAACAAAAAACTCTGATCAGAAAAAGCTTAATTAGCCAATGTATGACTTATGTGGAATCCATTAAATGCTGGGGTATGTCGCCTGAATATAGTTTGAATCAGCTAAAAAATATTTATGGTGAACAGCACCTTACTCAAGCCTTAGCCAATAGTAAAGGCGTAATTGTGGTGATTGCCCATTTTGGCTGTTGGGAACTTTTAAATGCATGGCTGAATCTGCATACTTCTCCCATGATTATGTATAAACCCAACAAAAACAAAGCTGTCAATCGTTTTATGTTGCAAGCAAGACAACGATTAAATGCCACACTTGTCCCGACAGATGAAAATGGTGTGCGTGCAATCTTTAAGCACCTCAAGCAAGGTGGACTGACAGTCATTTTGCCAGATCATCTTCCTAAAGCATCCGGGGGTATCTATTCAAACTTCTTTAGGCAAAATACCTTATCGACGACACTGGTGTCAAAACTGGCCAATAAAACTCAATGCAATATCATTGGGCTTAGTTGTATACGGGATGAGATTTCCGGTTTCAGTGTCCACTGTTCAGTTTTGACAGATGACATCTTGTCGAATGATTTACAGACTTCAGTTGATAGCCTCAATCAAAATCTTGAAAGTATGATTAATGTTGCACCTGAGCAATATGTTTGGTCTTATAAACGGTTTAGAAACTGTTATGGAAACGTCAATCCTTATAAAATTTAAACGTGTATTTCTCTTTACATTAAATTAGATGATTAGACCGCTATAATGGAATAAATTGAGATTAGTAATTGCTAATGACATTCTAGTATTGAGTTAAGCAAGCTATGACTATGCATCCCGCTTTCGTAATCATGGTATTATGTTGATTGCATTTTCTATCGTAAAATAGCTTTTCATGCGGTACATTTTGGCAAATAATTTTTTTTTGCGCTCGCCAAAGAGTGTATTCTATATTTCTGCGTAAGTAGAATTGCTGGTGCTTTCGTAATTTTTGTTGGCTTGATTTATATTATCTTGAAAGGTAACCAGATAGGGAGTAAAAATTTCTTATCTGGCACATCTGAATAATTACAATTTTTATGAACTCTGATCAATGTATTCTGCTAATTCTTTGGTCCATAATTCATAATATGCTTTGTTTTTTCCATAAGAGTTGTTCAACAACACTGAATTACGTTCTAATAAGCATGTTAAAATATGACCATGTAATCTTGAGGTAATGACTTTTTCATAACCTGAAAAATCATTGATACATCTATAAACAAGTTCCCAACAGTGCTTGTACCAGACTTCAAAAATATAATTATCTATTTTTGAAATTTTAAACACTTTATTCAATTTTATGAGTCTTTTAAGCTTCTTTAATAAAATTTCGTCTTGATAACTAATAATATCGCACCAATCAATGCTCTTTGCTGCTTTCCCCAATAGTTCATTTTGATTTTCTATCTTCTCTGAATCCCTTCTTAAAAAATACAGTTCATCTTTTACCGCCTTTTGATTTGCTTTCAAACTACCATAAAGAAAATGAGCCATATCTGGCATCAAATAACTTTTTTCAGATATTGGCTTTATAATCTTTAAACTCGGTAAATCTCTCAAAAAAAAGATTAGATTTTCATGATCTTTTAGGATGTTTAAAGACAATTCTTGACTTTCTATATCTTCAAAAAAAATTGTCTGTGGTAAGAATATAATTCTGTTATCTGGAAAATTTTGAACGACTAACTCTCTCATTTTTTGATGATTTTGGTAAATATCACCAAAATTCCCACCTCCATGACATAATATGGTGGTATTTTTGGTTATATCTTTTTTGATTTTTTCAAGGCTAAAATTATTTATATTATAAAATTTCTTTACTCTAATATCATTCTTTCTAAGAAACTCAACACCGCCTAGAAAAATTAGTATGTCACCAACATTGTAATGAAAGGGATAGTCTAAATAGACAACATCATCTTTATCAGATATAAAGTACAAAATTTCAGACAGCTTTGACTTCAATCCATCCATTACTGCATTATTAACGCACACAAATTTCTCACTACAAATAAAATAATAATTTTTCTATTTTAGCAGTTTTAACTTCTTTAATCCTCCCCATAATATACGCGAAACATAGGTCATCAATAAAATCTTAAAATTGAGATTTTGAATAATAAAGGGATGGATTTCATCTATCCCTTTAATAAATAATATTAAATAAAGCGTGATACTAATTTTTCTGCAATATTAATAGCTTCACGAATTGTTACATCCATATCCATATAACTATAAGTACCTAAGCGGCCAGCAAAAGTAACATTTTCTTCATTATTTGCTTTAGATAAATATTTATTCAGAATTGTTTTATCATTCGCCAATCTTACTGGATAGTATGGAATATCTGCATCACGGCATTCAGAACTATATTCCTTAAAATAAATTGTCCGCTTATGTTCTTCCCAAGGCATAAAGTGTTTATGTTCTGTAATACGTGTATATGGAATATCTTCATCTCCATAATTTATAACAGCATTGCCTTGAAAATCGCCATAATCATAATACTTTTCGAACTTAAGTGTTCTATAGCTCAATTTACCTTCGGAATAGTTAAACCATTCATCTAGTTTTCCACTCCAAACTATATGATCAAATTGTGACTTCATGCTTTCATTAAAAGCACAATTTAACTCAACCTGAATATTTTCATGATTTAGAATGGAGTGGATAATTTCTGTATATCCATGTTCAGGAATTCCCTGATACTTATGTGAAAAATAATTATCATCATAGTTAAATCTAACAGGTAATCGCTTAAGAATACTAGCGGGGAGCTGTTTAGGATCTAATCCCCACTGTTTTACTGTATATCCTTTAAAAAAAGCCTCATATAAATCTACCCCAATAAACTTAAGAGCCTGTTCCTCAAAATTTTGAGGGTTTTCAATACTTGCGTCTCCAATCGACTCAATAAATTCTTTTGCTTCTTTCGGTGAAAAACTTTTATCATAAAATTGATTAATCGTATGTAAATTTACCGGTAAAGAAAAAACCTCTCCTTTCACAACTGATTTAACACGATTAACAAAGGGTTTAAACTCACCATGCTGATTTACATAATTCCAAACTTCTTCATCATCTGTATGAAATATATGTGGCCCATAGACATGTTCCATAATGTTTGTTTCTTTATCACGTTGTGTAAAACAATTTCCTGCAATGTGATTTCTCTGATCAATAACAAATACACGATGATTTGATTCAGCTAATTTTCTTGCAATGACAGCCCCTGTAAAACCAGAACCCACTATTAAAAATTTCATTTTTCCAACTCTAATTTATTTAAACCAAAATCAATTTTGAGATTCTCAAGCAATCTAGTATCACAACCGTAAAGATATAATTGCTTAAATTTTACATCTTCTGCCTCTTTATAATTTCCATTATTATCCAGCCCTCCAATACATCGTACTTTTTGAACAAGCTTGTATTTTTTCGCTATAATTTTTAATTCATCAGTAGGTGTTAATTCTTTGTTTTTTGAAAAAAATGATTTTTTTGAAATAATTTTTTTGCCCATGCCAGATCCAGCTGAACCTACAGGACGGGTATGAAATACTGAAACCTCATCAACAACTGCTATGTTAGCTTCTCTCCCCAGCATTTGTGGCCACAGGAAATCTAAACCCCAGCCTGATTTATTCTCTGAAAATGTCGGATAAATTTTTTCAAATGTTGATTTTGAAAAACAAGGGATCATAACTTCAACAAAGTTTGTTTTACGGTATTTAAAACTTGTATTCTGAAGCAATAAAGCCCATGAAAAATAGCTACGCGTATCTAAAGAAGGCTGAGCAATATCAAACTTATATAGATGAAATAAATCAAAAAATTTATTTAATGTCTGGACATCCGTGTCAATATCATCATCAGGAAGCCAAATCGCATCATATTCACGCCAGAAATCATTACCTTGAAAAAAGTCATTTAGTCCTTCCCATTTCGACCCTTTATATGGATGAAAAAATCTTAAATGCTCTAAATCGAATTTGGCCTCATTTCCAAAATAGCTGACAACAACATCATAGTTCGCATCTGGTGATATCCATTTTTCATGTAAAGAATTATCACCACATCGGACAACAATTAAATTTTTCATCACAAAACCAACTCACCCTCTTTTTACAGCTTTTTAAAGCTGTATGATTTTCAATTTATAATGGATACTTTTTATTGAAAAATTTCGCTAAATTATATCGCAGACTTGAACCGAATTTACTGACAGGAACATCACTTGAATCCGCACGCTCCGCTTCAATTGTACTGAAAGCTGGATTATTCACGTTAGGCTCAAGAACAGGATGATCCACAATAAATGCCATATAAATGCGTGAATCAGGGTATAAATCAGGAATATATCGCCAATCATCAGCAGCACGTAACTTTTGATGATATTGGATTAAAGCCTTAGCCATTGCCCGATCAACAATATAAGACACCGTATAACAAATACGATGATAAAAATCTGGATTTACTTCCAGAACTGGTGCTCGATGCAATGTGAATGATTTTATATCTCCACGAACCTTACGGCATTCCTTCATTTGAATACCACCGATGCTGAATAGAAACTGCGGTGCCAACTGCACTTGTTTTAATTCTTGCTCTAGCGATGCAGCATCGAAGTCATCTGGTAAAATGGCATCATCCTCAAGGACTAAAGCAAACTCATCATGTGATTGTAAAAATGCTTTTAGAGCTTCAATATGAGAAAGTGTACATCCCACCATACTAGGTGAAAGCGGTCTCGAACGCCCTTTCACCCCTAAATCAAAATATTGTTTTGCAGTCAGCTCACCGCCTTTAACGCCTACTTTGACATAAGCCAGTTGACCTTTTTTAAAAAAAGGCTGGCTTAGAAATTTCAAGAGCCGTGGAGACGTTTCTTCTTCAATACTGACGATGAATGTTTTCATAAAATCTACCGCTTTTACCCTCAGCGCATGATAACTAATGTAGAATTGGATAGATAGCCTTTAATGTTTACTTACTTTTATCATGCGCACAATTTTAAAGAAATGGTATAAATTTCAACAAAATCAACAAGCCAAAAAGTTTGATTCTCATTGGTACATGCGCTTTGGCTGGCTTGATCAACCCTTAAAAAGCCAGGAACAGTTACATGGTTTATTTGAAATCCATTCACCTGAAAAATTCACCTTTGCAGACTGTTTTTATGTACAGGAAAATAATCGTCATTATATCTTCTTTGAAGAAGTGAATGATATCCATCCTGTTGGTTTTCTATCCGTATTGGAAATTTTCAAAGATGGATGCTATACAGAACCACAGACCATTTTAAAACTGGATTATCACCTGTCTTATCCATGCGTATTTAAGGTCGAAAATGACTGGTATATGATTCCTGAAACCAGTGCCAATAAAACCATCGAACTGTGGAAATGTACCGAGTTTCCTTTGAAATGGGAAAAACATTCCAATATTTTAGAAGGGATTGATGCCGTCGATAGCACACCTTTTTACCATGAAGGCATGTGGTACCTGTTTACCTCAACACGCAGAAACTGTAAAAAGTTTGGGGACCGTTTAGACCTGTTCTTTACCGAAAATATTCTCAACCCAGACTGGCAAGAACACCCGCAAAACCCGGTGTGCAAAGGCCAGCAACAGTTTCGCATGGCAGGCAAGCCTTTTATTTACAACGCCAAACTGGTTCGCCCAAGCCAGGATTCGCTCAAACGCTATGGTGGCAACATTGAACTGAAAGAAATTATTCAACTGAGCCCGACGGTTTATCAAGAGCAACTTTTAGAAGTGGTTTTGCCAGACTGGAAGAGCGAGGATGATGGCTGCCACACCATTAATGTCGAAAATAACTTTGTGGTCCTGGATGCCATTCGTTTATCCGCTAAACAATAATCAAGCCTTCAGCAAATGCTCATAAATATTGAGCGTTTGCTGTGTCATTGCAGCCACCGTCAATTCTGCTTTGGCTTTGGCAAATAAAGGCTGAAAATCATGTTGGGCATGTGCATTTAACGCATTTTGAATGGCCTGTTGTAATCCCTGTACGTCGCCAATGTCAGCCAGATAGGCTTCAGGCAACCATTCAATCACCCCATTGACCTTCGTTGCAGCCATGGCTTTATCGGCTTGCAAGGCTTCTACCATGACCAAGGGAAAGCCTTCCCTGTCGGATGAAAGCACCACGACATCGGCCAACTGCACCAGGTCACGTGCATCGGTTCGAAAGCCTAAAAATGCAACCCGGTTTTGCATATTCAAGTCTATAACTTGCTGTTCAAGTGTCTGCCGTAATGAACCATCGCCAACGATATACACGTTGGCATCAACATCCTGCATGGCCTGAATCAATAATGCAATATTTTTGACGGGTTCTAAACGGCCAATGCACATCACATTTTTTTTACCCGCATCCAAGCCAGGAAACTGCTGATCAATGTCTGTTTTTAATGCCTGCTTTTGTGCATCTGTCAGGCTGGGCTGCACATATACGCCATTATAAACAATATGCGCTTTTTCTGGAGGAATGCCTTTGGTCAGCGCTTTGCTGACTGCAATCACTGCATCTCCCACCAGATAAGCAGATTTATTCTTTTTCGTACCGTGAACCGTCGTTACCACTTTGACTGGTTTCAGCCAGCTCTTAATTTTAGAAACCAGTTCAGCCGCCTTGCCTGCCTGGGCATGCACAATGTCCGGCTGAATTTGATTGATTAAGCTTTTCAACTGCCAGAGCAGGAAAATATTCCAGCGGCTACGGGCAAAATCTAGCGGATGAAAATGCACATGCTCATTAAACTTTTCTGCATAACACGGATGCGCAATCATATGCACCTCATGCTGCAATGACATTTCGTTGGCCAGGTTAAACGTATGCTGTTCTAGGCCACCGACACCGCCACTGGTCGCCAGAACCTGAACAATCTTCATGTCTTGTCCCGTTTATTCTTGGACGCATTTTGATACTGTTCAAACAGCTTGGCTTCTTTTAAAAAAGCATAAAATGCATTGATCATGCTATTCACAAAACCGCGCCAGCCATTTAGGCAACTACGGCGGATAAAATAGGATTTTAAAAAAGTCACAGGCATGACCAGACTCAATTTTAACAAGCTTGGCTTTTTGCCTTTTTGAAATTTTTCAGCAGCTTTCAAATTGGAATACTGGTTGTTTTTTTCCACTTTAACGAAGATGCTAGATTCGCCATAGTGGTAAATATCGCCTTCAGCACGCACGCTCTGACCATCCACAATCACATTTTCATGGACTTTATTTTCCAGGTCGTAATGTCCTTTGCTTTTGCGAAAAAAGCGCACTTTGGCATGCTTTTTCGTGTGCTTGCTGTTCGGCACGCCCAAGAAGACATCATTAATAGGTGTAATTAAGGCATCAATCTGACTGGCCTGAATGGACTGTTCAATTTCTTTTTTCAACTCGGGTGACAAAACTTCATCGCCATCCAGGTTCAGCACCCAATCATATTGACACTGTGCCAGAGCCAGGCTTTTTTGTCCGGCATAACCCTGCCAGTCTTGGTGCGAAATACGCACATTAGGAAATGACTGGGCAATAGCATAAGTAGTATCGGTACTGCCCGAATCCAGAATAATCACTTCAGCAAAATCACGCACACTGTTTAAAGTAGCTTCAAGCCATGCGCCGCAATTTAAAGTGACGATATAAACACTACATGGAATACTCATAATTTATAACGTCCTTTGGCTAAGGCAATACGCATTTGCAAGGCATTCATGGCCCCGTGTGTACTGACACGAGGAATATTAAATTGATTTTCTGCGGTATAGGCTTCGATTTTTTTACGGGTAGATACTGCATTTTTAAAGCCAATTTCTTTGGCCATTTGCTGATGCTTTTCATTAAAACGGCCAAAGGGATAAGCAAAACTTGGACAGCGCCCCACCAGCTTTTCGACATCCTGTTTGGAAGCCTGCATTTCTGCAAAAGCTTGTTCATCGGACAGTTTCAGCAAATTGACATGATGCTGTGTATGCGCACCAAACTCGATAACACCCGAATCAGACATTTCTCGAATCTGTTCTGGACTGAGCTTTTCAATGCCTTCAATTTGTGTCGCCAGGAAAATGGTCGCCTTGGCATGATATTTTTTCAGCAAAGGATAGGCATATTGATAATTATCTAAAAAACCATCATCAAAGGATAATGCCACGATATTCTTTTGCCCTTGAAACTGGTCCAGTTCCGAAACAAAACAGAAGGTAGACTGCTTTTTCGTTAGATATTGCAGCAGTTGCTCAAACTTGGCCGGTGGCATATTCATGCCAGAAGCTTCTGCATGTGGCGTCACCTGGTGCAGCATGACTATTCTTGGCAAACTGGCACGACGAAATGGCAGCCAAAAGGTATAATTTCCCAATAGATATAAAACCGCCGCAAAGGCGACGAGACCCAGAACCACATACAGTAACCACATTATGCATATACCTCATGCGACCATTCATAAGCTTCAGTCAAAGGCTGATCAAAAGTCACTTCCAGCATAAACTGGGTAATTCGTTGCGCATTAAAACTATTGCGTGTTTTTTGCCAACCCGCTTCCGCTATACGTTTTGCCTGAGCAGGATGCTCTGCATAAAACTTGATTTTTTCAGCCAGATCAAACTGGTCATCAAAGTAAACGATTTCTTGATCAGTATAAAGTTTGTCGAAGCCCGGAATTCGTGGGCTAAATGTTAACAAACCATTGCCTGTGAGCTGCACAATCCGGTCCGAACTATAAAGCGTGACATCATTTTTACGTGAATAATTCAGTCCCATACGCGATTCAGACAATACTTTGTAATAGCCTTTCCCATACACGCCCGGCTGTTCAAAACAGCCATAATACTGATATTGAATATGATTATTCTTTAAAGTGTCAGCCAAATCTTTAAGGAATTTTTCACGTTCCGGCTCTTTATACACCACGCCACAGAAAATAAATTCCTTATCAATATTGCTTGATTCAAACTGTTTTAATTGTTCTACATTACGATGTCCCACATTGGGCATATAAACCACTTTTAAATGCGGCTGCTTGAGTTTTTTCAGATACTCACCACCCGTGGTGCAGAAAATGGCATCTAGATAGGGTGAAAATTCACGTACAAAACTGAGTTTCTGTTCCAGATACAGGGGGTCAACATACCAGAAAGCTATTTTGGTTTGAGGATAACGCTGCTTGATTTCTTTGAGCACATTTGGACTCATCAAGTCACTATGTCCCACCAAAACCAGGTCCGGTTCAATATTATCCACAATTTTTAGAATTTCTTTATTGGCCCAGTTCGCACCGAGTTTTTTGGTTTTGAACACTGTCCCCATACGCGCCATATCGCGAAAACTGAAATCATAAACAAAATGACCATTTTCAATTAATCCCGCTGAAATTTTGCGGTCTGTACAGTAAAAATGCGCGCCTTGTTTATTAAAGCCAAAATTCGCAATATGTA
The DNA here is from genome assembly GCF_013420235.1 of Acinetobacter sp. YH01022. Lineage (NCBI taxonomy): Bacteria > Pseudomonadati > Pseudomonadota > Gammaproteobacteria > Moraxellales > Moraxellaceae > Acinetobacter > Acinetobacter sp. YH01022. The sequence goes on from NZ_VOYP01000007.1 coordinate 55,313, forward strand.
AAATTTTCATGAAGAAACAACTCTATGTTTTCAATAATATATCAGCAACTCGGGTTGCTTCATTCAGTTTTAAATTCAATAGATTGTGATGTGGTTTATCTGACGATGTCGATAAAAGCTGATCCAACAACGTGGTAATTCTATCAGATTTCAAACGGTCTATCGTAATTATCCCTACCTTACAACCGGCTGTTAAAGCCTCGAAAATCATGGAAACACTGTCTTCCGTGACCCAAACTGCTTCTGCTTGTTGCATCTGTTCAAAGATCCAGCCTTGCGGCGTGTCTTCCACCGGGAAAATCTGTAGCTGGCTTGCATAAGGCTGAGCTGATAAATGTCCAAGAAATTCTTTGGGGGTACGACGTGAAGTGGTTAAAATAATTTCAGCTTGTGGATGGTGCTGCACAATATTCTGAATCGCCTCTAGTACCTTCTTCTCATTCCACTGATGACGTTTGGATGAGCCACCTAAAGCAACCAAGGTCCGATTGGCTTGATGGCGCTGTTCATTGACAATCGGGTTTAAAGCGCCTTGGGTGGTAATGACATGCGTGGATTCAGGTACGCCATCATGTTCAGGAATGATGGCATGGTCAAACCAGGCAAACGGAAAATTCGGTTTCATTAAAATAACCGTTTTCGCCTGCGGATATACTTTTCCCAGCAGCAAAACCCGTGATTGGGTATGACTGCCCACTCCAAAAATATAATCCGGCTTTTTTTCAAACAGTGCCAATTGACGGCTCAACATGCCTTTTAACAGCATGAAAACTGGCAATTGCTGAATGGAGATTTCCTGAAAGGTCACTTCGATATTGCTTATGCGTTGCATAGCTTTATATAAACCGACTGCTTGCGAACGGTGTCCCGCTTTACCATCACTGACGTAGACAATATGCATAGAGAAAAATCCTCACAAGTGCTGCTTGAATGGCTGGCAATCAGCCTGCTTTCTGCTGAAAAGCAGCATCGTATGAACTAGTGATGTGACCAATATCCAATGCTTGATAGCCAAGATCGGAAAAACGTTTGGCTAAAACCGTTCCAGTAGGGCCTAAAGCAATCAAAATCAAACAGTTTTGCCCAGCAGTATTTTGCACCTCTGCAATAATCCTGTTTGCATCAGCATAAGCATTCATCGCTTTCGAATAAATTATTTGACGGGTGGAAACATTATCAAACAGCATATGTTCTAAATTCAGTTTAGAACCCTCACCTGTAATCAAAACAATTTTACGATTCTGCCAAATTGATTTCCATGCCTGTACTGCCTGTTCGGGATACATGATGAAAAAATCAGGACGTGTCACCATAGAGTGTCCGTATGAATGTTCAAAGCTCAGCTTTTGTTTTAAGTCTTTCCAGCGAACATACCAAAATTTTAACCACCAATTGGCTTCATCATCGTCGCAAGCTGTCAGTATTGTTGGCAAACATACCAACAGTTTTTCATCTTGGTTTTTTAGGATATTTTCCAATTCTAAGGCAAGTTCAGGACTACTTTTCTGAAAATCAATATCATCTCCATCCATTAAGGTAATTTCACCATCTCCAAAACGCGCCAGTGATTTACCTTGCGCAACCAGCTGTAAAGTTTCCGGCATTGAATACAGCAATTTTTCTTCAAAATATTGCAAATCTAACTGATTTTCAGCAAGCCAGCGCTTTTTATTGAGTTTATACATTCTTTTTTTCATGCGTAGTTTAAATCTACGCATAGCCGACTCAAATGCCATTCAACACCTGTACAATATCTATTAAATACAAAAAAAGGCGAAACTTTCGTTCCGCCTTCTCATCTTAACCGATCAACTTATTTTACGTAAGTTAACCAGTGTGCATATTTAGGATCTTTACCCTGAACTGCATCAAAGAACGCTTTCTGGATTTTTGTCGTAATTGGACCACGACAGCCTTCACCAATGATACGATCATCATATTCACGGATTGGAGTCACTTCAGCGGCAGTACCGGTGAAGAATGCTTCATCACCAATATAGAATTCGTCACGCGTAATACGGCGTTCAACCACTTCATAACCCAAGTCTTTGGCAATGGTAATGATAGTTTGACGGGTAATACCGTCTAAAGCACCGCCAGCGATATCCGGTGTATGCAATGCACCATCTTTTACCAGGAATACGTTTTCGCCAGAACCTTGGCATACATAACCTTGCGGGTCCATTAACATCGCTTCGTCATAACCCGAATGTGCCACTTCTTGGTGTGCAAGAATAGACAAAGTGTAGTTACCAGAAGCCTTTGCCTTACACATGGTCACGTTTGGATGGTGATGGGTAAATGATGAAGTTTTAACGCGAATACCTTTCGCCATCGCTTCTTCACCCAGATAAGCACCCCAGCCCCATGCTGCCACAGTGGCATGAATAGTATTATCCGTTGCAGCAATACCGAGTTTTTCCGAACCGATAAAGATAATTGGACGCAAATAGCATGAAGCTAATTTATTTTCACGTACTACATCAATTTGAGCCTGCTCAAGTGCTGCATGATCAAATGGAACCTTCATTTGATAGATTTTTGCAGAGTTAAGCAAACGCTTGGTATGATCTTGGAGACGGAAAATCGCGGTACCATTTGGTGTTTCATAAGCACGGACACCCTCAAAGACACCCATACTGTAGTGTAATGTATGAGTTAGGACGTGGATTTTCGCCTCACGCCAGTCAACCATTTGTCCATCTTGCCAGATAAAACCATCACGATCAGCCAAATTCATGGCACACACTCCAAATTTTTATACACAGTCATTTCTATCCAACGCAAAAGCTGCAGTTGGATCAATTAATCTTTGCCATAACTTGCAAACGACCTCTCGGGTATCGTACCAGTCGTCAGCTGCAACTTGCATGGATTGATTTGCAAGGGCTAAACGGTGGCTCTCGGCTCGTTCACGGAGATAAGCTTGAATCAATGCTGTCGCATCGGCGCTGGATAAGCGATCCGTTTTTGCGGCATCCTCAAGGATTCGTACGTTGTCGGAGTAATGGGCGAGATCAGGATTCGACCCACTCCATGCTAATACCGCATACTGTGCCATAAATTCGATATCAACGATACCACCTGCATCCTGTTTTAAGTGAAAAATCCCATCTTTTTGCTGCTCTTTGGAAGAGCCCAAATGGTCTTTCATTTTTTGACGCATTTTCAGCACTTCTGCTCGAACATTCGCCTCATCCCGTGGCTGGGTCAAAATGCGGCAGCGTAAATCTTCAAACTTTTCTCGCAGGGAAGCTTCACCGGCAATGGATCGGGCACGAACCAGCGCCTGATGCTCCCACACCCAGGCACTTTTTAATTGATATTGTTCAAAGGCTTTGAGGCTGGTCACCAACAGTCCCGCCTCACCCGATGGACGTAAACGGGTATCAATTTCATAGACCCGCCCATCTAAGGTTTGTGTGGTCATCAGCGACATGAATTTCTGTGCCACGCGTATAGCAAACTCAAAACCGCTAATAGGTTTAATACCATCGGTATCACCCTGTTCACTCATATAATGAATAAATACCAGATCCAAATCCGAGCCATAACCCAGTTCAATGCCACCTAGTTTGCCATAGCCTGCGACCGCGAATGCCATATGATCGAGTGAACAGCGCTGCCCCTCTACATCTAAAGGATAGCCATGCTTTTTAGCAGTAATTTGATAAGCCAGATTTAATGTCGCATTAACGGATACTTCTGCGATATCGGTTAATGCATCGGAGACTTTCATCAATGGACTTTCCGCCAGCACATCACTGGCTGCCACAGCCAATACATTAGATTTCTTGAATAAACGCAGCACGCGCATCTGATCTTCAACCTGATCAATCTCAATGCGCAACAGTTGCTGGCGCAGTGAATCTTCCAGATCCTTGCGTTTCGGCAATTCAAAATCCATTGATAAAAATTCGTCCAGCAGTACCGGATAATGGGTCAGTTCCTCACAAATCCATGGACTCACCGTGGCCATTTTCACCAGACGCTGCAGCGCACCCTTACTTTCAATCAACATTACCAGATACACGGTACGGCGCAGGACCGATTCGACCAAAGGCATCAAACGTAACAGTGCCACTTGCGGTTTATCAGACTGCAAAATCGCTTCAATCAGGTGTGGCCAAAACGTCTTTAAACGCTGTACGGCTTTGGCTGGCAATTTTTTCAGCGCATGCCCATTCCAGAATTCATGCACCAGATTTTTGGCATCTTCATCCAGCACTTCATTTAGCTGTTTCTCTAATTGAGTAAAGCTTTCAATTAACGGATCAGGTTCTTTTTCTTTAATCAAATGCTCAAACTGATAGATGACCTTGGCACGTTTTTGATTTAGCACTTCTAAAAATTGCTCCCAACTATCAAAACCCAGCGTTTCAATCATGCGATTTCTTAAATCAGGTTCATTGGGCAAGGATTGGGTCTGCTGGTCATTGAGTGCCTGAATGGCATGTTCAATCCGGCGCAAAAACAGATAGGCATCTTCCAGTTCAAGTACGGCATTTTGTTCAAGAAGCCCCACTTCACCCAAATGATGCAGGCTGACCAGACACTGGCGATCCTGTAATTCAAGTTTTGAGCCACCATAAATCAATTGAAAGACTTGAACGATGAATTCGACTTCACGAATCCCCCCTGCTCCAAGCTTGATATCATCTTCGATATTACGGCGTTGTACTTCGCGTTCAATCATCGCCTTCATTTCACGCATGGCTTCAAAGGCGGTGTAATCAACATATTTACGAAATACGAATGGACGGGTCATCTCCAGCAGTTCTGCACCTTCTTTACCACCAGTCACAATACGTGCCTTAATCCATGCATAGCGCTCCCATTCACGGCCATGCTGGCTTAAATATTTTTCCAGGGCAACATGGCTAATCGCCAAAGCTGAACCATCGCCCCAAGGACGCAGGCGCATATCAACACGGAATACAAATCCGTCTGCGGTAATATGATCAAGCAGATAAATCAGCTTTTGCCCCCACAAAATACAAAACTGCTGTACATCAATACATTTGCGACCATTGGTTTCGCCCTGTTCATCAAAACCGAAAATAAGATCAATATCACTTGAAAGGTTAAGCTCTTGTGCCCCGAGCTTGCCCATGGCGACCACGATTAAATCCTGCACCTCACCACCGTAGCCGATAGGCTCACCGTGCTTGGCCACCAATGGAGCACGGGCAAAATCTTTAGCCGCGCAAATAGCAGCATCGGCAAAATCGGAAAGCTCGCGTGTCAGGGTTATCACATCCGTCAACCGGTTAGCGTCCTGCCAAATCCAGCGGAACATCAAGCGCGCGCGAAGCACACGAATGGCATGCATCCAGGTGCTTTCATCTGTAATCTGCTCTAGCGTGTCATGAACAATGTTCTGGATTTGAATGGTGGTTAAAGGAAGGAGAAATTGATCAATTGCATAATCTTGTTCTAATAGAGCGCTGTGTTTTCCCAACACCTGTTCTGCATATTGGCTCGCACGCAATGTGTTGTGCAATTGTTCCGCATTCATCTTAAAACCTTCAGCCTGATTTTTTTTCTAGTTATAGCAGCTGAAAAGAAATAGTGGAAAAGAAAAATTGATTTTCTATACTTTTACTTTTTCAATTTTAGGCTGTTCCTGGGCTAAAGCCTGATGGGCACTGGTGGCTGCCGGTAAAATCACATTAAATGTCGTGCCTTCACCTTCTGTAGAATCTACAAAAATTTGCCCATGGTTCAAATCAATAAAACGCTTACACAAGACCAGGCCCAGACCAGTACCTTTTTCTCCTGCAGTCCCTTTAATACTGACCGTAACCGACTGCTGGAACAGCTGATCCATTTGTGCCCGACTCATCCCCAGACCGGTATCCCGTACAGAAATATGCACCCCTACTTCGGACTCATTTGCATGAATGATGACGCGCCCCGTACCATCGGTCGGGGTGAATTTCAAAGCATTGGAAACCAGGTTCTGTATCACTGAAGTAATCATGTTGATATCGGCATAGACCTTGATGCCTTCTTCAATCTGGTCAATTAACTGAATATTTTTCTTTACCGCCAAACTATGTAATACGTCACAAACAATCTTGCTTGACTGTTTTAATTCAAAATTAATGGGATGATAAATGAAACGTCCGCCTTCAGCCATTGCCCAGTTCAGCAGGCTTTCCAGCAGGTTATAAGTCGATTGTGCCGTATCATACAAATATTCAGCAATATTCTGTATGCTGGATTCATCCAGTGTTTCACGCTCTTGCGCCAGCACTTCTGAAAAGCCGAGCAAACCATGAAATGGGGCTCTCAGGTCATGGGCAATAATCTGGAAAAACTTGGTTTTACTGAAATTGAGCGCCGCTTGCTGCTCGTACATTTCCTTCAGTTCAGCATGATCTGCCTTCAGTTCAATCATATGGATCAGACTGTTGGTCAAGTCACTGACATTTGTAATACTTTCAGGATGAAACGGTTTTTTCTGCTGATCAAAAAAAAGCGCCTGACCAATTGAAGTACCGTTACTTAAACGCAAATCAAAAGCCAGATAACGCTTGGCTTCTACGCCGAATTGGCTCACATGCTGCACCAGATTCGGATATTGACTGTGCTGGTGATCAATAAAAGGATGCTCTTCAAAATAAGAACTTAAACCGGTTTCATCAGGCGAGCAAAAAGCCTTAAAACCATGATTGGAGGAATACCAGATATAAGGCTCATGATGAAAAGCCAGTACCGCCTGTTCAGCACCAAGCATGTTGCGGGAAAACCTTAAAAAACGCTCAAGCTGATTCGTTGCTGTAAAAACGCCTAATAATAGTGAGATTTTACATGCACTAAGCTGCTCAGTTTCCGAGCCTATTTCAAGCAACTGCATTTTCATATTTGATTCATCCAATCACTATTATTTGTTGTTTTAAAGAAATAATTATCATGTTTCATCTTATTAACAAAGTTTCATATTGAAGACAATGAATAAAGACAAACAGTGACAATTTATACCCAATATTGACTCTAGTTTTCACCTTGGCATCAAAAGCAGATCACAATTCTATTCAAACAATAAAAAACCAATCTATTATTAATCACTGATATGGTTTGAATATATATCCCGAGGGTCGGACTCGAAGCGAAAATCTAAAGCTATCCTTAGTCAACATTTGACTACAATAGCATGGTTTCCAGTTTTCATCGGGACAGTCAGATGATTAAGTGTTTAGCTCATCATCCATTTATTTAAACACGGCACAATTGATCAGCTCATCATTCAATTGTTCAGGCATACTCTATGTTACAGAAATCATCGTAGAGCAAATTGCCATATTTCTTGCGCAAAAATTGAAAAATCATCTTTTTTAGCCTTGCTGTTTTTTTGAGTCTCCCTCTTAACGCATTTCCTGTTTCTCTAGGACTGTCCTGTTCAAATACTGCTGCTCAGAACAGCTATTCATTTATTTAACTTCTTCTTTTACATCAGATCTGCAACCCATTTTCGATGACAGTAATGATTATGATTGTTGCCAGCACACTTTTCAGCGCAGTCATGAATAACAATAATAAATGCTTATCTCCCCCAAATAATTGTCCAATCAATCTAAGAAAAATTTACCTCTTCTTCCCCGCTAGATAATTTATTTCCATGATACCCAACATGTCCTAAGTAATTAGTTTATAAATCGGCAAAAAATCGCTCGCCGGTTTTTTTTTATGCAGGAGGTATTCATACAAATAAGTTATTGATAATAATAAATTATATAACTTATTAAGCAAGATTCTCTACTTATATGACCAAATACGGGGAGTTGCCACATGAGAGACCGGAAGCCTCACCCCGATTCGAAAAATAACTAAATTTCACGTAGAATAGGGGGATTGGTGAACAACACTGATGTATACAAATTTTCAGCCAAAGACCAATATGCAAGATATTGCTGTTCGGCTGAGGTGCAAATAAGCGCCAATACTTTTAATGTTTTATTTAAGCAAACCGGTTCGCAGAACTGAGCCAAAAGCTCGGTACTGACAAACTCAATCTAAAGCAAGGGGCTATATATGGCTGGTGGAAAGTCAAAAATCATTTACACATTGACCGACGAGGCGCCACTATTGGCGACCTACTCCCTGCTGCCGATCATTGAAACCTTTACCAAGCCAGCTGGTGTAGAGATTGTTAAAAAAGACATCTCTGTAGCCGTACGTGTGCTTGCAGAATTTACGGACTTCCTCAGCGATGAGCAAAAAGTACCGAATACCCTGGCAGAGCTTGGCAATCTCACACAAGACCCAGACACTAATATCATTAAACTCCCAAATATTAGTGCGTCAGTTGGCCAGTTGATAGCTTGTATCAAGGAACTTCAATCGAAAGGCTACGCTCTTCCTGACTATCCGGAAAACCCGGTGACTGAGGAAGAAAAAGCAATTAAAACACGTTACAGCAAATGCCTCGGTTCTGCTGTAAACCCGGTTCTGCGTGAAGGTAACTCTGACCGTCGCGCGCCGACTGCTGTAAAAAATTATGCGAAAAAACACCCGCACTCAATGAGCGAGTGGAAACAATGGTCACAAACTCACGTTTCACACATGGATGAAGGCGACTTCTACCACGGTGAAAAATCAATGACACTTGACCGTGCACGCAATGTAAAAATGGAACTCATCACCAAGTCTGGTGAAAGCATTGTTCTCAAGCCGAAACTTGCTTTGCTTGATGGTGAAATCATTGACTCAATGTTCATGAGCAAGAAAGCGCTTTGCGATTTCTATGAAAAAGAACTTGAAGATTGCCGTGAAGCAGGCATTTTGTTCTCTTTACACGTTAAAGCAACCATGATGAAAGTTTCACACCCGATTGTATTCGGTCACTGTGTGAAAATTTACTACAAAGATGCATTTGAAAAACACGGTAAACTGTTCGACGAATTAGGCATTAACGTAAACAACGGTATGGCTAATCTTTACGAAAAGATTGCAACCTTACCAGAGTCACAGCGTGACGAAATCATCCGTGACCTGCACGCGTGTCAAGAACACCGCCCAGCACTGGCGATGGTTGACTCAGCTAAAGGCATCACCAACTTCCATTCTCCTAACGACATCATTGTAGATGCTTCTATGCCTGCAATGATCCGTGCCGGTGGTAAAATGTGGGGTGCTGATGGTAAACAGTATGATGCTAAAGCAGTCATGCCTGAATCTACATTCGCACGTATTTACCAGGAAATGATCAATTTCTGTAAATGGAATGGTAACTTCGACCCACGTACCATGGGTACTGTGCCAAACGTTGGTTTGATGGCACAAAAAGCTGAAGAATACGGTTCACACGACAAGACATTCGAAATTCCTGAAGCAGGTATTGCGAACATCACTGACCTTGAAACAGGTGAAGTGTTGATGTCACAAAACGTGGAAGAAGGCGATATCTGGCGTATGTGTCAGGTGAAAGATGCTCCGATCCGTGACTGGGTGAAACTTGCAGTAACTCGTGCACGTAACTCTGGCATGCCTGCAATCTTCTGGCTTGACCCGTACCGTCCACATGAAAATGAACTGATCAAGAAAGTACAAAAATACTTGAAAGATCACGACACAACTGGTTTAGACATTCACATCATGTCTCAAGTTCGTGCAATGCGTTATACGCTTGAACGTGTTGCTCGCGGTCTGGATACCATTTCTGTAACAGGTAACATTCTTCGTGACTACCTCACAGACTTGTTCCCAATCATGGAACTGGGTACTTCTGCAAAAATGTTGTCTATCGTACCGTTAATGGCCGGTGGTGGCATGTACGAAACTGGTGCTGGTGGTTCTGCACCTAAACACGTACAACAACTTGTAGAAGAAAACCACTTGCGTTGGGATTCTTTAGGTGAGTTCTTGGCACTTGCAGTGTCATTAGAAGAAATGGGCATTAAAGAAGACAACGCTCGTGCGAAACTTCTTGCGAAGACACTTGATGCTGCGACTGGTAAATTGCTTGACAATGACAAGTCTCCATCACGTCGTACTGGCGAGCTAGATAACCGTGGTAGTCACTTCTACCTGGCTAAATTCTGGGCTGAAGAGCTTGCTACACAAGACGAAGATGCTGAGCTTAAAGCGAAGTTTGCTCCTCTTGCGAAAGCACTTGCCGAAAACGAAGAGAAAATCGTTGCTGAACTTGCAGAAGTACAAGGTAAGGCTGTAGATATCGGTGGTTACTTCGCTCTTGATCAAGAGAAAGTAAATGCAGTAATGCGTCCAAGTGCTACCTTTAATGCTGCACTTGCTTCAATCTAAGCTTTTCCAGAACTGACGAAAGTTAGTGATGTAAAAAACCGGCGTTTAGGCGCCGGTTTTTTATTGTCATCAAAAACTTTAAGACTCTAAATTAAAGTATGATGCATCATAAAACTGATCAATATACTGCGATACATTATTAATTTTAAAATTGTTAAATATTTCTCTCCCTCTAAAATCTTCTAAAAGATCGGGATACAATGGAGCTATAAAAAAAGTAGCATTTGCTCAGATGTTGATATCAATCCTTTCAAGACGTTCATGTATAAATTTTTTTCTTTATCTGTGAGACCCGCATTATCTACAAGGAGATAAATACTTTTATAAATTTTAAAATATGAATATATTGAAAGCACTGCTTTCTTATTATTAATTTTCACAAGATATTCATGATAGTGAGTTTTTAAAATATTAAGATCTATCTCTTTATCGAATTTTGATAATTCAGTTATAAAAAATGAACTTATGTCATCAAAAACTTGTAACCCCGATGTTTCAACACTTTGATGATCTTTGACTTTTATGGCATTTAACAAATCATTTTTATAATAAACTAATGAATAAAATCTAGAATCGAAATTAGATTTTTTTAACTCTTCCATCTGTTCTTTATGATTTGATTGAATCATCTCTAACTGTTGAATTAAAGAGAATTCACTCTATTCTAATTGCTTTCTAGTCAAATCTTTTGATTCTTTATTTGCTTTACGCTGCAAATAAGCTGAATACATAACAATAAGCAATGTAACTGACGTGAAAAGTGTATTTAAACTTCCATATATATCTCCTAAAGCTCCAAAATCCTTTAATTCAGTTTCTTTAGCCCCGATTTCCCCCATAACCCACTTGAATAACAAAGGAAAAATACACCAGGCAATAATTAATACGACAAGAGCAACAATAATAAATACAATTTTCTGAATACCGTTCAACCCCATAATATATCCTAAAGAATAGTTTTTAATTTAAGTTATAAAAAGAATACCAATAGATATTTCTAAAAATATATTATATTAATTTTTATTAATCATCAGGCAATAAAAAACCCCAAGACTTAATATGCTTGGGGTTCTTCAAAATCTTGGTCCCGAGGGTCGGACTCGAACCGACACGTCATCTCTGACAGCGGATTTTGAGTCCGCCGCGTCTACCAATTTCACCACCTCGGGAAAGGTGTTGCAAGCTGATCAGCTTGTGGTGGCTATATTACTCTCAAACTTGAAATTGTCAATTATCTAATTTATCCGATCGCTCAATTTTAAATCAAAATCAAAAACTTTGTTTTAAAAAACATCACATATCATCAGTTTTGTGCTTTTCCAGCCTATAATGCTGATGTTTTTCTTATTTCAATACATTGAAGATGCAACTTTCTGACTTTAACTTTGATCTCCCTGACGAGCTGATCGCCCGTTACCCGCTTGAAACCCGTAGTGCTTCACGCCTTTTGCATCTTGATGCTCAAGGTCAATATCATGACCATCAATTTACAGATATTCTAAATTTACTGAATGAAGGTGATTTGCTGGTTTTGAATGATACCAAGGTCATGAAAGCACGTCTGAAAGGTAAACGTGCCACTGGGGGTGCGGTTGAAGTTTTGGTGGAACGCATGTTGGACAAGTTCATTGCGCATTGCCATATTAAAGCCAGTAACTCGCCAAAAGAAGGCGCAGAATTGTTCATTGGTCCAGATGAAGTAAAAGTCACAGTCAAAGGTCGTCATGAAAACCTGTTTATTGTCGAGTTTTCTCAGCCCATTTTAAATGTTCTAGATTTATATGGTGCTTTGCCAATTCCGCCTTATTTCAACCGTGAAGCAGAATCAATTGATACCGAGCGTTATCAGACCGTTTTTAATGACCCAACTAAACTGGCCAGTGTTGCGGCCCCGACTGCCAGTCTGCATTTTGACGAAGCTTTGTTGAAAAAACTGGAAGAAAAAGGCATCCAGAAAACCTTTGTGACCTTGCATGTCGGTGCAGGAACCTTCCTTCCGGTACGCACTAACGATATTGAAAACCATATCATGCACAGTGAATGGTGTGATGTGTCTGATGAATCTATGGCACTGATCAAAGCCACCAAAGCGCGTGGCAATAAAGTCATTGCTGTCGGTACAACTGCAACCCGTGCCACTGAAAGCGCTGCACAGGCCAATGGCGGTGAGTTAAAAGGCTGGACGGGTGATACCCAAATCTTCATTTACCCGGGTTACCAGTTTAAAGTGGTTGATCGTCTGATTACCAACTTCCATCTTCCTGAATCAACGTTATTGATGCTGGTTTCGGCATTGTCGAATCGTGATAATATTTTAGCTGCCTATCATCATGCGGTAGAAGCCAAATACCGTTTCTTCAGTTATGGCGATGCCATGCTGGTTGATAAAATCATACCTTAATTATTGTTGATAATAAGAAGTACGCCATGCCGCTCGATGCTGTTAAATATTCGATTCATATTCGACGTAAAAAAAATGAACGGGTTTTTAATAATATTGCGCGGCTTTGGGAGATTGCCCGCCAGGCTCAGACGCATCAGGATATTTTAGATGCCCTGCATCCCTGGAATGCCCCGATCGTGCTCAAGTTTGAAAATGTCCTCCCGCTACTTCTGGCAGCAGCAGGACTGTTTTTTATCCTGCTGATTTTTATCCACCCCGGTAATATCTGGATTCAGATCAGTCTGATCAGCGGTTTTTTTATGATTTTCTGGGCTTATATTAGTTATGAAGAAAGCAAGCCCATTGATGAAGTCATCGAATATCTGGAACAGCAAAGTATTGCTAAAAAATACAATCTTGCCTTCCAGCAACAGCCGCAACATTTTTCTGTTCCCCTGCAACCGGTTTTATTTATTGCCCATTTAAAGCGTTTATTTCCGGTCTTTAATCAGGGCAGCATTGCCAATGACTTTCCTTATTACGCCAGCACCCAATGGACCGATGATGAAGGCAAACAGCATCAGGTGATGGTGTTTCAATACCATTATGTCAATGAAATCCGGATTCGTAATAAAGACGGCAATGAAGTACAGGTGAGTGAAGTACACAAAGATTTATGGGGTGTATTTGTTTTTGATGTGGAAGTACACGGTGTGGCAGTCACTACGGCCAACAAGGAGTTTTATTATCCTTACAGTTTTCCGTGGCATACCAGTGATATTCAAGTCAACCAGAAACTGAATATTTTTGGTAGCGATGAAATGCAGATGGCAAAACTGCTCACGCCTGCATTTGTGTTGAGGCTCGATGAATTTTTTGCCCAGCGTCAAGGCGATTTAATTTTCCATCCTGATAGCCATATCTTATGTTTTTTAGGACCGGCCGATTTATTTCATATTTCAAGCCGGGCAAAAAATATTCACGATATTTCTGCATTACGTGGACACTTGCGTACTTTTAAACTACCGTATCTGGAAAGTTTACAGCGTGATTTAACGCAGTTTTTAAAATAACAATCTTGTAAATATTTGGGGACAAATAAATGGGGTTATTGATTTTTTTATTGTTGATTATTGCCGTGATTGTAGCCTGTATCATGATTCGCAATAATATTGTGCGTCATCACAATGCTTCTATTCGTTCTTGGTCAGATGTGGCAACTTATGAGCGTCAGAAGATTAAAGTTCTGGATGGCTTGCAACCTTTGGTTGAACAATATTCCAATTTTGAACAAGGCACTTTGGAAAAAGTGACCGAACTGCGGCAGAATATTTTAAATCTCAATTTAAACAATGCCGATGTTGCCCAGTTGCAACGCGTTGAAAGCCTGAATAAGGAATTGATGCAGAGTCTGAATGTCGTGGTAGAGAACTATCCTGAGCTGAAAGCCAATGAAATTTATCTAAAAATGATGAATGAAATTGAAGAACAGAATGAAAATGTCGGGGCAGCGATTACCATTTTTAACCGCAATGTTGAACTGTTTAATAACAATATTCAGATTTTTCCCAATAACATCGTCAATACCCTGTCACTCGGTAAAAAAGCCATTCGCCCCTTCCGCGATCTGGCAGCTACACAGAGTTTTGACTATCGACCGAATTTTTAAGTCGTTAATATTAGAATAAATGAAAACATCGGCATGCAGAAAAGCATCATTTCTACATGCCCATCCGCAAGGCAAGCACAGCCTCACTTGTAGCTTATTTTCTTCAGCAAAAAAGAATCGCGTTAAAATTCGACAACACTGGCGTTTATGTGCGTAATCAAGGAAAATAGCGGACTTTTGGCGGCGAACTGTTTTTTCGCTCTTGCACTGCAACCAAAGCAGTGCTTTGCTCTCGTCCAGGATATTTTATGAAGTTTGAAAAATTAGGTCAGTCGGGCCGTGCTCGTCGTGGTCGTTTAACGCTGGAACACGGCGTGGTGGAAACCCCAGTGTTTATGCCTGTCGGTACCTACGGTACAGTCAAAGGCATGCTCCCACGTGATGTAGAAGATATTAAAGCCCAGATTATTTTAGGTAACACCTTCCATCTCTATTTGCGTCCCGGCCTGGACGTGATTCGTGAACATGGCGGCCTGCACGAGTTCATGAAATGGAACAAACCGATTCTAACCGATTCAGGCGGCTTTCAGGTGTTCAGCCTCGGTGCCATGCGTAAAATCAAAGAAGAAGGTGTAACCTTCCGTTCGCCAATTGATGGTTCAAAAGTCTTTTTATCACCTGAAATTTCAATGGATATTCAACATACCTTGAATTCAGACATCGTGATGATTTTTGACGAATGTACGCCTTACCCGGCTACGCGTGAAGAAGCACAGAAATCTTTGCAGCTTTCACTGCGCTGGGCAAAACGCTGTAAAACCCATCACCATGATGTATTAAAAAATAAAAATGCCCTGTTCGGTATCATTCAGGGCGGTATGTATGAAGACCTGCGTGATGAATCGCTGGCAGGCTTAAAAGAAATCGACTTTGATGGCTTTGCCATTGGCGGTCTTTCTGTCGGTGAACCGAAAGAAGAAATGATCAAGATTCTGGATCATCTTCCACCAAAAATGCCAGAAGACAAGCCACGTTACCTGATGGGTGTCGGCAAGCCTGAAGATATCGTGGAAGGCATCCGCCGTGGCGTGGATATGTTTGACTGTGTCATGCCAACCCGTAATGCACGTAACGGTCATTATTTTGTGACAGACGGTCTGGTGCGGATTCGTAATGCCAAATATCGTCATGACCAAAGTCCACTCGATCCAGGCTGTGACTGCTATACCTGCCAAAACTTCACCCGCGCTTATCTGTTCCATCTGGAAAAATGCGGTGAAATGCTGGGTTCCATGCTGGGTACTATTCATAACCTGCGTTATTACCAAAGGTTTACACAAGACATCCGTGATGCGTTAGATAATGGTACTTTTGATGAATATGTACAGGATTTTTATGCGCGTCGTGGTCTAGAAGTCCCACCTTGTCCTGAAGATTAATCTTTCAGTATTTGCGCTGAAGAAAAAGACAAGGTAAATTGCTGAACAAGTTATCTTATTTATCATCATATTGTTGATATACATTTTTTAGTTTAGGAAATTGAAATGAGCCTTTTTATTTCTACTGCTCACGCAGCAGGTGAAGCTGCACAACAACCAAGTTTGGTAACCAACCTTTTGATGATTGCGGTATTTGTCGCAATTTTCTATTTCCTGATCTGGCGTCCTCAAGCGAAACGCGCGAAAGAACACCGTACCCTGGTTGAAAGTCTGGGTGTAGGTAGCGAAGTAGTTTTTGCAGGCGGCCTGATGGGCAAAATCACTAAAATTGAGGGCGATTTTGCAGTGGTTGAACTCAGCCGTGGCGTAGAAGTAAAAATTCAGCGCGCAAGTGTGATTTCAGTTCTTCCTGAAGGCACATTAAATAATCTCTAATCAAAATTAGTCGTGCCCTAGCACGACTTTTTCATTTTAAGAAGAAAACAGATGCGTTACCCAGCATGGAAATATCTGCTGATCCTTGTGGTTTTGGTGATCAGCACATTATACGCGCTGCCTAGTTTGTACCCCGATGAACCTGCTGTTCAAATTTCCGGTGCCAAAGCCGGCACCCAAATTGACCAGAGCATCGTACAAAAAGCAGAGCAATTATTACAAAGTGAAAAAATTTCAAGCCATGACAACAGCTTTAGCAATAATGCTGCCCTTTTACGCCTCGACTCCTCTGAAGCACAGTTAAAAGCCAAAGAAGTATTGCGTCGCGGATTGGGTGATAATTATGTTGTTGCCTTGAACCTTGCCCCAACCACACCTGAATGGCTGCAAAAAATTGGTGCCAAGCCAATGAAACTGGGTCTGGATTTACGTGGTGGTGTGCACTTTCTGCTTGAAGTGGATATGGACAAGGCCATCAGTCAGCGTATGGAAACATCGGCGACTGATCTGCGTCGTCAATTGCGTGACAACAAGCTGAAATTCAACAGCCTGTCACTAAATAACAATACCATTACCGTTCAGTTTGCCAATAACGGTGACCGTGAAGCCGTGATGGATTTCTTGCGTCGTAATGGCAATGAATTCAACCAGCAGGCAATTGCCTCTGAGTCCGGTTCAACTTTACGTCTGAACTATACCGACGTGCGCAAGCAGGAAATTCAGTCTTATGCCGTTAACCAGAACTTAACCACTTTACGTAACCGTATTAACGAGTTAGGTGTAGCGGAAGCATTGGTTCAAACTCAAGGCAGCAACCGTATTGTGGTTGAACTTCCGGGTGTTCAGGATACTGCTGAAGCGAAACGCGTCTTGGGCCGTACAGCCAACCTGGAATTCCGTCTTGTTTCCGATTTGAATGACCAGTACATCGATCCGTATACCGGCAAGTCTACAGCTCAGGCCCTACCTCCGGGTACTGAAGCTTTTGCTTATGAATCGTTGGATAGCGGTCGTGAATTATTACTGAACCGTAACCGCATTCTGACCGGTGAACGTGTACAAAATGCATCAAGTGGCTTTAGCCAAGATACTGGCGGTGCTGAAGTAAACATTACTTTGGACAGCGCTGGCGGTAAGCTGATGGCAGATGCCACCCGTAATGCGGTTGGTAAACGCATGGCGGTATTGTTCATCGAGAACAAGCAGAAGATCAGCTATGTGCCTGATCCGGTGACGGGTGCGCAAACCGAAGTTCGTACCCCTTATGCTGAATCTGTGATTATCAATGCTGCAACCATTCAGGCGGTATTGGGTTCCCAGTTTCGTATTACCGGTCTGGATTCACCACAGGAAGCGGCTGAACTTGCCTTGATGCTTCGTGCCGGTGCACTGGCTGCGCCGATGTATTTCGTTGAAGAACGTGTGGTTGGTCCGAGCCTGGGTCAGGAAAATATTGACAAAGGTGTGTTATCGACTCAAATCGGCTTCCTTCTGGTTGCGATCTGGATGGTGGTGTTCTTCCGTCTGTTCGGTGTGATTGCCAACTTTGCACTGGTATTTAACCTGGCTATGATCCTGACCGTCATGTCATGGATTGGTGCTTCCCTCACCCTTCCGGGTATTGCCGGTATCGTAATCACCATTGGTATGGCGGTCGATGCCAACGTACTGATCTGTGAGCGAATACGGGAAGAAATGAAATGGGGGGCCTCGCCCAAACAGGCGATTGTCGCCGGTTATGATCGGGCCTATAACACCATTTTTGACTCGAACTTAACTACCTTCCTGGTTGCGTTCATTCTGTTTGCCATCGGTACAGGTCCGATCAAGGGCTTCGCTGTGACATTAATGATCGGTATTGTCTGCTCGATGTTTACAGCCATTACTGTAACACGTGCCATCGTACAGCTTATTTATGGCAAAAAACGTAACTTGAAAAAGTTGAGCATTTAGGAGATCGAAGATGACTGATATGACTCAACCGAAAAAGAAATACGGTCGCCCGGATGATGAGCGCATCATTGACTTTATGAAGATTGCCAAACCTGCGGCAATCATCTCTATTCTTTTAACCCTGGCCAGTATTTTCTTTATTGCCACCAAAGGTCTAAACCTCGGTCTGGACTTTACTGGCGGTGTTTCTGCCGAGCTGAACTATAAACAACCGGCCAATCAGGTCGAAGTTATTCAAGCTTTGAACCAGGCCGGTTTTAAAGATGCTGTGGTACAAACCCTCGGCAGTAACAAAGACCTCTTGGTTCGTATGCCTGTTCAGGACATTGAAGTAGAAGATCTGAATAACGCCATCACCAAAGCGGCACAATTACCGAATAACCCTGCTGAGGTCCACAAAGTGGATTCTGTCGGTGGACAGGTCGGTAACGAGCTGTATATTCGTTCGGCAGGTGCCGTAGCCTTGGCGTTACTGCTCATGCTGGTTTACGTGACCATTCGTTTTGAATTCAAGCTGGCGGTAGGTGCGGTGCTTTCGTTATTCCATGACATCATTGTCACCATTGGTATTTTTGCCATGATGCAATGGCCGTTTGATTTAACCGTACTGGCAGCTATTCTTGCGCTGTTAGGTTTCTCGTTAAACGATAACATTGTGGTATCCGACCGTATCCGTGAAAATTTCCGCAAGATTCGCGGTGCCTCGCCAGTTGAAATCGTCAATATCGCGTTGACTGAAACCTTACGTCGGACCATCCACACCTCCATGACCTTATTGCTGGTCGTTGTCGCGATGATGTTCCTGGGCGGTGAAGGTCTGCACTGGTTCTCGATTGCGATGTTTATTGGTGTATTTGTCGGTACCTATTCTTCAATTTATATTGGTACTGCATTTGCCTTATGGCGTGGCCTGAACCGTCAGGACTTTATTGTACAGGTGAAACCTGAATTTGATGAGGAACAGGAAATTCCAAAGTAATTTCTGTGCTTTCTTTAAATTCGATAAAAAAGCCCATCATCTGATGGGCTTTTTTATGCAGGTCAAAAATATAAAATGCTGTACGAGATCTGAAATTTTATCAGTGTAAATGCACAAGCTTATAGTTTTGCAAGATCACCTTTTAAGGCTACACCGGCAACCGCAGTTCCTTTGGCACATTGGTAAGTGGTGGTACTGCGGGTTTCGTTTGCTTTATAGTAGCTCACAATATTGGTGACAGCATTGGCACCCTTTGCCTTGGCAGTGTTCTGGAACTGGATTAAAGCGGAACGTAAAACATGATCGCATGAGCTTTCAGCAGACTTGGCAAAACCATTGGTTTTTTTATTGCTCACTAAACCTTTTTGAATGACTTTTCCACCTGCACGTGTACCCGCCAAGTAAAACTTAACCGAACCGTCCAGCGTACCGTCAGCAACGGCACGACTCACCGCTTCCTGAAAGTTGAAGTCATGCATTTGGTCTGCAGCTTGAGCTGAAACCACTCCACCCAAACACAATGCAGCTGTAAGTGTTAATTTCTTCATCAACATGATGTACCCTCTAGTTGTTGTTAGACACGTTTAAAAATCAGGGAGGTATTAATTCCTCCAAAAGCAAAATTGTTACTCATAACTATGTCGGCATGCATATTTCTTGACTGTTTAACAATGTAATCCAGATCGCCACAGGCCGCATCAATTTCATCCAGATTTAATGTCGGTATAAACTGGCTACGCTGCATCATTTCAATACTGAGCCAGGCTTCAATTGCTCCACAAGCTCCCAAAGTATGGCCAAAATAGCTTTTTAAAGAGCTGATCGGTTTTTTACCTAGTACACGTGCTGTAGCCTGAGTTTCCGCAATATCCCCTTGATCGGTGGATGTCCCATGCGCATTCACATAGTCAATCCGGTCTGCTGCAATTTGCGCATCTGACAGAGCCAGCTGGATACAGCGTCCCATCATTTCAGCATCTGGACGAGTGACATGCTGACCATCGGTGTTGCTGCCGTAACCGATGATTTCTGCATAAATTTTGGCACCGCGTGCTTGGGCATGTTGATATTCTTCCAGAATTAAACAGCCTGCGCCTTCACCCACCACCAGGCCATCACGTTTGCTATCGAATGGACGCGGTGTTTTTTCCGGATGTTCATTTTGGCTACTGGTCGCCATCAGCACATCAAACACCGCAGAACCTGCGGCACTGAGTTCCTCGGCACCCCCTGCCAGCATCACAGTCTGCTTGCCATATTTAATGGCTTCATAGGCCTGACCGATCGCCATAGAACCTGAAGTACAGGCACTGGATGTCGGTAAAGTTAAACCTTTCAAGCCAAAATAAACGGTCATGTTGACGGCACTGGTATGCGACATCATGCGGATATACGTGGTCGCATTCAGCTTGTTCATGTTGTTATCAATCAACATGCTGCCAAACTCGCCAATTGCATCGACACTGCCGGCAGATGAACCGAAGGCCACACCAGTTTGACCACTGTTTAAAATCGGGTCATTTAACAGACCGGCATCTTCCAAGGCTTTTTCAGCACAGACCGTTGACATCAGGGCCACCCGACCCATGCCGCGGGTCACTTTACGGTTAAAATGCTTGGGAATGGTATAGGATTCGACCGGACCACCCAGTTTGCTGCGCAAGTCGGTATACACTTCCCAGTCCGGCATGTAACGAATGCCACTTTTGCCCTGTTCAAATTGTGCAAATACCTGATCTGCCGTTTCACCTAAAGAGGTGATTCCGGCCATGCCCGTCACTACCACACGTTTCATCAAATCAAGCCCCCATTGACCGAAATCACCTGTCGGGTGATATAGCTGGCATCATCACTGCATAAAAATTTCACCACTTTGGCGACTTCATCAACCTGCCCCATACGTTGTAAGGGAATCATTTTCAGGGCATGTTCTTTCACTTCTTCAGTGACCATTTCGGTTTCAATCAAGCCCGGTGCTACACAGTTCACGGTAATTTTGCGTTTTGCCAGTTCCAGTGCCAAAGCTTTGGTGGCACCAATCAGTCCCGCTTTTGCTGCACTGTAATTGACCTGTCCCCGATTACCCATCAAACCTGAAACCGAAGATAAAGTCACAATGCGGCCGCCCTGTTTCAGCCGAATCATCGGCATCACCAAAGGTTTAAGTACATTGTAAAAACCGTCCAGTGAGGTCGAAACCACCTCATCCCAGTCGCTATCGGTTAAGGCCGGAAATGCCGCGTCACGGGTTAAGCCTGCGTTCAATACCACACCATAAAATGCGCCATGCTCGGCAACATCCTGTTCCAGCAATTGCAGCACTTTTTCACGTTCATTTACATCAAATAACAGTGCATGGCTGGCTTGACCTAAAGCACGGATTTCTTCAACCACCTGTTCGGCTTCTTGTTGTCTGGAGCGCGCATGGACGGTGACATCAAATCCAGCCTGTGCCAGTTGCAAGGCAATGGCTTTACCAATTCCACGGCTTGAGCCTGTTACTAAAATTCGTCTACTCACACTGTATCCTTAAGTTCTTCTTTCATTTCTGGCGGCTCAAATACACTCAACATGGCACTAAAGCGATGTTCCCGGTATTCAATTTCACATTGAAACTGCCCCAGCCCCTCATGTAAATAACCTTGTTCCGCTTTAATCCTGACGGTTTCACCTAAAGCAAAATAAGGCACAGGCAACTGCATTTTACGCGTACCCAATAAAAAACCAATTTTAGGCTGCAAACCTGACATTTTCCCTTTATGTCCTGCATAAACACTAATGGTCTGTGCCATCAGTTCAATACTGCTCCAGGTCGGCAAGCCTTCCGCTTCACAAAACATCAATTCGGGACGAATCACCAGTTCGGCAATGGCAAAATTGTCACTGGCTTCAATCAGATGATCGACAAACACCATCGGCTGTTCATGCGGGATAAACTGTATTGCATCCATCATTTCAATTTTGTTCCAAAAATTAGGCTGATATTGCTGCCGCCAAAGGCAAAAGAATTACTCATGACATATTCTATCGGTTGTTGCAACTGCGCATTCAGCACATAGTTGGCTTCATCCAGTTCCGGATCAATACTGCCTGAATGATGCAGCGGCAACCAGGACTGATCGGCTAACACCTGCTGGCAAATTACAGCTTCAATAGCTCCAGCGGCTCCCAGACAGTGCCCGGTTTTATGTTTGCTGCTGCTGATCGGTACTTCATATTGCTGGAATACCGTCTGCACGGCTTTGATTTCCATGGCATCATTTTGCGGCGTTGCCGTTCCGTGCATATTTAAATAGCCAATCTCACTGGCGCTAATACCCGCCATATCCAGCGCCTTTTGCATGGCTTCGGCAGCCCCTTTGCCTTCCGGATGCGGTGCAGAAATATGCCAGGCATCCATCGATTCCCCGGCTGACATCAGCATCACAGGGGCGGTTTCTTTGGACAATAAAAACAGTCCCGCCGCTTCGCCAATATTGATACCATCGCGCTGTGCACCACAGGGCTGACACAGACCATTGGACAGGCTTTCCAGACTGTGAAAACCATTCAGAGTCAACCGGCACAAGGTATCAACACCACCGACCAGCACCGCATCTGCCAGACCGGCATTAATCAATCGCTGTCCTGCCGCCATGGCTTTGGCACTGGAAGAACAGGCCGTGGAAATGGTGTATGCCGGACCTTCCCAGCCCAGATACATCTGTAGACCTTTGGCCAGACTACCCATTTCCTGTTTATAGTGATTAATTTCAATTTTTCTGTGATGGTTAAAATACTGTTTCAGCAATATTTCATTGTCAGCAATGCCGGAGGTCGATGTGCCGAGAATAATTGCCAGACGTTTGCGATCAAACTGCGCAGTATAATCTCGGATTTCGCTTTCGATTAAACTTAACGCCGTTAAGGCAAAACGTAGATTACGCGAATCGACATCCTGCAGAAATGCGGGAACAGTTTCGATTAAAGGCTGCTGATAGGCGCCTACCCAGACCTGTTTTTCTGGAATAAATCCTGAACGAAGGCTCAAGGTATTTTGCTGCGTGGTCAGCGCCTGTCTGATCTGTTCAGCGGTATTTCCGAGTGCAGATAGACCGGCACTCAACTGAATGCCGACTGCAGGATATTGTGTGATTTTATCGCCCATGCTCATCCCCCTTATTCAGTGCTTTGCACATCTGAGTTTTCCCCCTCTGTGCTGGTCAGGCCTTCGCTGATAGGACTGATGACCATCTGGTACGGCACCTGCAGATTGTTCAGCTCAATGGCCCCGTCCTGCTGTTGAATATTCAGCACATACTGCTGATTGATCCATACTTTCTGGGTCTGAGCCGAAGTTTCAATACGGACATTCTGCTGCAAGCGGGCAAAATCCGGATAGGTGGCATATAAAATATCGCGCACCACAAACTCAAATGGCAATAGCTTCATTGGTGCAATGCGCTGTTCGACATCAACCTTGCGGCCATCAAAACTGAGCTTGAATAACTGCTGCCCGGTCAGGGTCAAAGCCAGCATTTCCAGCTTTTGACCTTTTTGTTGCTGATACAGTAAAAAGCTGAAACTGTGTTCTTTCCATTGAATTTCTAACTGATCCTGACGCTGGTAGTTTTGTGCAGTCCAGGCAGCAGTTGTCAGACCTGGTGCTTGAGGCAGCATGGACTGGCAGCCACTACATAGCAGGACTGCAGCGAGCAAAATCCCCGTCCATTTCAGTTTCATTCTAGGCACCGTTCATCTCAACGTGTTGTAACTGCGGATCACGGCAATATTCTGCCAGCGTGCTTAAACGCTTTTTGGCATTTTTATAAATTGGATTGCTGCTGTCCCAGGCATAGCCGGCCAGTAAGGAAGAGACCATGCGGCGGATTTTATCATCCTGATTTTTCGAGAACACCACATCCTGAAATTCACCGCTATACCACGACTCGACATAGGCACGGAACACCTGAATACCGGCACGTAGCGGTTTTTCATATTGCTCCGTCCAGTCGACCGGCTGTCCTTGCAGCTGCTGATCAACCAGCGGAATGGCCAGACTGGCAGATTTCAGGGCAATGGTCACACCAGAAGAAAATACCGGGTCGAGGAATTCACCGGCATTACCCAATAAAGCATAGTTACGCTGGGCCAGATGTTTGACATCGGCAGAGTAGCCCACCAGGGTACGCACCGGCGTATCAAATTTGACCTTGCGCAGCACATGCGATAGGCTTTCTTCATCTGCCAGAATCCGCGGCAACAAGGCATCCAGATCATAATCGGCACTGCCATCAAAGCCATAGCGTTCAAAGAAATCCTGCTCGGCTACGACCCCGAAAGAGCAACGACCATCAGCAAATGGAATCAGCCAGTACCAGGCACGTGGGTCTTTGGCATGTACCGTAATCAGGATTTTTTCCCGGTCAAATTCCGGGTCATCCAGAATGCCATCTTCAATATGAGTAAACACGGCACGACGTACCGGAAAATCGGACGGGCTTTCCAGATCGAGAAATTTCGGCAGGATGCGGCCAAAACCGCTGGCATCGAGTAAAAATTTGCCTTGAATCTGATAGACCTGCTGCTGTTCGTCTTTAACCGTTAAAATCGGATGTTCGGGCTGAACATTGACATCTATGACTTCATGGCCAAAGCGAATTTCGGCACCATAGTTTTCTGCCTGTTGTGCCAGCAAATGGTCAAAATTGGCACGGCGCACCTGCCAGGTGGTACCGGGACCGTCGCTAAATTTCTCTCGGAAATCATAAAAACTGCGCTGCTGCCCCTTTAAAAAAGCCGCGCCATTTTTAAACTGGAAGGCAAACTGTTCGACATGCTCACGCACCGTATCCAGCAATCCGGCTTCCTCTAAAAAAACCATCGATTGCGGCAGTAATGATTCGCCAATGGAAAAGCGTGGAAAATGCTGTTTTTCGATGATCGTGACCTGATAGCCTTTCTGGCGCAGTAATGCTGCTGCCGAACTCCCCGATGGCCCTGCGCCAATAATCAATACATCTGTGTGTTGCATGGTGCTCATTGCACTGTACCTTATTTTTTCAGCTCTTTGGCTGATACTGTTGAAGCACAACATGTTTGGCATCGGATGATGTAAACAATGTTGCATAGATAAATGAAAAAATAACCCCAAATAAAACCGTCAAACCAAAGCAGTGAATGGCATAAGTCTGGCTAAAGGATAATAACCCGAAACCTAATAAGGTCGACATCATACATAGGAATAAGGCCATGCCAACTACTTGTGGATGATCATGTCCATGGCGGTAAAAAATGGCATAGTCCACCCCAATCCCGATAATCAGGAAAGTGCCCATAATGCTGAACAGATTGATTTCCACTCCGAGCCAGGCCTGAATGGCGAAGGTGGTCATTAAAGCCAGACTGACCGGTAACACCAAAGGCAAAATCGACTTCAGCCCATATAGGATGCCCAAACCAATCATCAGGCAGACTAAGGCAGAAAGCAGCAACCACTGTGCCTGAATACGGTGTTGCTGGAACAGTTCAGACAACTGGTTCACCGGACGCAATAGCTGTGCCTGCGGACTATTCAGCTGTTGCAAGGCAGCCACATCATGCACATTTTGCAGCAGCACCAGACGCTCGGTTGGGCTCATTTGTAAAAAAGCCAAAGGATGCTGGCTCATTTCAGCAGGACTGAGTAGAGGCTGCCGGGCCAACTGTTTTTGCCAAGCCAGTACTTCTACCGGATTGAGCTGCAATGCAGCAGCGTATTCATTTAAGGCGCTGGCTGGAATGGCTTGCAGTAACTGGATATTGTGTTGCTGCTGCGCTTTAGAGGGTAGCCATTGACCTAAAGCCTGAACACCTTCCAGCTTGTTTTGCGCCTGTAACACTTGCAGTTTTTGCAGCAATTGCTGTTCATTCTGTTCCAGCTGCTGCACCGTATCGCCATGCACCACAAAGTATTCGCTGCTTTGCTGCTGCATAAAGCGTTCACGCACATACTGGTCTTCCTGTTTCAGCTGTTGATCCATACTTTGCAAGTTACGGATATCATCATTGCTTTGCAGCAACATCAAACTGCTGCCGGTGACGACCGTAATCACAGCGATCAGGCCATAACGCAGCCCCTTTCTGGCCTGAATAAAGGTTCGAGCTTGGCCAATAAAACTTAGGCGGCGAATCGCCGGTTCAGCATTTAATGCCGGCAGTCTTGGCAACAATAAAATGCTGGTGATCCAGGCCGCAGCCAGCCCCACCATTGAGAAAACAGCAATCTGCCTAAAGCCTGGAAATGGGGTAAAGCTGAGGAAAATATACGCCACCAAGGTGGTCATCAGGCCCATAAACAGGCTGGGCAACAGCGGTTTAAGTACGGCAAAACCGTCAATATGCCGATGCTGCGACTGCATGGCCATAAAGTAAAAGGAAAAGTCGACACAGACCCCGACCAGACTGGCACCAAACACCAGGGTCATCAGGTGAATTTCCCCAAACACCGCATGGGTGATGGCAAAGGCCACCAGACAGCCGGTGCCTACGGCAATCATTTCCGTGAGCATCGGACGAACCGAGCGGAAACCAAACAGCACCAGGAAGAAAATCCCGATGGTCGAACCCACCCCAATGGTGGAAATCTCTTTTTCTGCCGAGGTGGTACCGAACTGGGCAAACAGCAAGGTGCCGGTCCAGTGCGGCTCAACCTGCATCTGTTTCAGTTTTAAATTTAACTGCGCAATCCATGCGGCAGTTTTTTCCTGATAATCAATATTGTAAGGGCTATTTTTGAGCTGCAAAACGATAAGGCGGGAAATGCCCTGCTCATCACGAATGGTGGCAAAACCATCTTCCAGGGTAATATCCGGGTTCGCCTGTAAACCGGATAAGCTGACAGCATAACGTGGAAATAATAAGAGCGGATCTTGTTGTAACAGCTCTGCTGTGACCGGCATACCCGGGCTCATGATCTGCAACAGGCCCTGTTCGTTCAGCGCGGTATAATCCTGTTGCTCCAGCAGCTTTTGATCTGTGGATGACAGCAAACCGGCACGATGCTGATACAACACTTGGGCAAACTTGTCACTGTCCAGCTGTGCATGTAACGGTTGCCATAAATCCGTTGCCGCCACGCTTTGTTTAAAAGTCGCTGTGGCTTTGTCTAAAGAGGCATCATCTTTAGCATTCAGCACAACAAAGACTTTGTCATTCAGCTGCTGACTGACATATTGCTGCGCCCGTTCCAGCCGCGGGTCATGGTGGGCTTCCGGCAATAAGGCAAAGATATTGGTTTGAATATGAATGTCTTTTTTCAGCCATGCGCTACCCAGCGCAATGGCAATCACGCAGAGTACAAGTAGCCACAGTGCGGTAAATTTATTTTGCCAGTTGGAAAAGTGCATTTTCCTCAGCCGTTAAGGTTTGGGGTTGGGTGGTTTGCTGGCTAAAGCGAATGCTGGTGCTGTTATTGGCTTTCTCGCGAATCACAATACGGTCCACATAACGCTGCCCTTGTGCATCGACCCGGACAAACAGTTTTTTAAATAAACTGCTTTTCGGGGTTAAGGCCACATTCCACTGTGCCGGACTATAACTGGCCGAAACAATATTGAAGTTTTTGGCCAAAGCCGCTTCATTCCCCGACATCAGCTGCAGGAACATAGTCGCGACCGAACCATAAGGAGATTTATCAATTTCAATCTGGCTATAGGTCCGCTGGGTTTTTTGCACCAGTTTCCGTGGGGTCACAATCAGGTCGGCCTTGACCGGACTTTGGATTTTCCAGATCACGCCCTGCGATTTGGAAAATAACACCGTGCCTTTGGAGACAAAGGTTTTGTTCATGCTCGCCAGTTTTTTTTGCTGTTCAAAATTGGCCCGCACCGTTGGTGTTTCGGAAAGTTGAGCAAAGATCTGTCTGAGCTGCGGATTTTGTGCATGTACTGCTTGTGACAGCAACATGATCAGCGACAGCAGTCCTGCCAGGAATAATCCTGCTGCACGTGGTAGATTGAAAGATATCATCTTGCTTTATTTACTCCGGCTTAAACTCAGACCAGGCATTTAAACGCTGCAATAAAACTTGCGGCGACTGGAAACACATTTCGCGGCTTTCTATATGGACCGCCACTTGCGTGGTATAGCCTTTGGTAAGCCTTTTTCCACTTTCGGCATCAAAAATCTGGTATTCGATTTTCAGACGGTTTTCCCATTCTTTTAAAATGGCGCGCACCCGAATTTTCTGCTCAAACAGGATGCCATGCGCATAACGCACATGACTTTCAATCACCGGCCAAGCATAGCCGGAATCACGCATCTGCTTATAGTTATACTGAAACTGGTCCAGCAACTTGCAGCGGGCAATTTCAAAATACTTTAAATAATGCCCATGCCAGACCACGTCCATGGTATCCACATCATGAAAGGGCACTTCAATCATTACATCAGCATGCATCGTCTGTTTCCCATCACGTTTAGCGAACAAGTCCACAGTTCAATAATTGCAGATTTTCCAGTCGGTCGACCAGTTGCTGCAACTCCTGCTGCAATGGCCGGTCTTCCACCACATAATCAAAAGTCTTTAATACCCAGGCCTTAAATGTGGCGAGGACTTCAGACAATTTTCCATCCAGAGTTTTTAAATGAATGGCCTGTACACTGGCACAGCACAATGCTGCAATCACCTGTTCGGTCAATACAATCACACGGCTGGCATCACGTGCGGCAATGGTACCCATACTGACCTTGTCTTGGTTATGACATTCGGTCGAGCGCGAGAAAATCGAAGCAGAAAGAGTTTGTTTCAAGGCTTCTGCGGTCCACGCCGACACGCCAATCTGCACCGCCTTAAAGCCATGATTCAGCGGTAGGCGCTCATCGGTTGCCCCAGTCAGATTACGCGGCAAACCGTTATTCATTTTATAGTCCACCAGTTGCGCCAATTGACGGTCCATGAGGTCGGCAATATTGGCGATCATGATTTTCAGGCTGTCCATGGCCTGGGCAATGTGACCGCCATAGAAATGCCCGCCGTGCAACACACGCAAGTTCACCGGATCAATCAGCGGATTGTCATTGCTGGAATTCAGTTCATTTTCAATAAACTGGCGCAGCCATACTTTAGAATCTTCAAATACGCCAATAATATGCGGTGCGCAGCGTAGCGAATAACGGTCCTGCAGGCGTGAACTTTGATGTTCAGTCTGTACTTCACTGTTCAGCCAGTCACGCAGCTGTGCGGCAATATTTTGCTGGCCCGGATGCGGTTTTTGCGCAAAAAGTACTTCATCAAAATGGCTCGGATTACCTTCTAAAGCCAATACATTCAGCGCGGTAATACAGGTACTGGCCAAGCTGATCTGTTCGGCTTTTTTATAGTTCAGGCAGGCAATTGCGGTCATCACTGCTGTACCGTTCATCAGCGCCAAGCCTTCTTTGGGACGCATCACTAGGGGTTCTAGGCCTTTTTCTGCATAGACCTGACTGACCGGAACAATCTGTCCCTGATCATACACATCGCGCTCACCGACCAATGCGCCGGCAATATAGGACAATGGGGTTAAATCGCCACTGGCCCCCACCGAACCTTCAGAAGGAATCACCGGAATCACGTTTTCATTTAACATCCACACCAGACGTTCCAGCAGCGCATGCGAAACCCCGGAATAGCCACGTGCCAGCGAGCACAGGCGTGTCACCACTACTGCACGTGCGCTAATTAAATCCAGATTTTGTCCCAGACCACAGCCATGGAAACGCGATAAATGCAAAGGCAGTTCATTGACCTGATGCGCAGGAATTTCCACCAGGCAGGAATCGCCATAACCGGTGGTCACGCCATAAATCACGCCTTCATCCTGCAACAGTTGATCCAGAAAATCAGCACCGCGCTGAATCAAATTGTGCCACTCATTCGAGTCCGGTAAAGCCACGCGTTTTTCCTGACGTGCGACTGCCACCACATCTTCAATTGAAAGTGGATGTTCCCCAATAACTAAAACTTGCATTAATCTTTGTTCCAAAAATTATAAAAATTAAACCATTGATACGGCGCACGAATACAGTGCTGCTCAAGGAGTGATACATATTCACGGATGGTCGTTTGCATGGCTTGCAGACGGTTGTTACGCGGAAAATTCAGTTGTTCAGCAATCGAATGGATATGTACTTCAAAATGAGTACCGACCCGATAACAGAACACGGCCAGCACTGGCACTTTCAGCAAACTGGCCAAAATCCAGGCCCCTTGCGGCCAGTTCGCCTGTTCAGCTAAAAATGAAACGGATTGAACCCGGTCTGACTGCACCGGTACGCGGTCTGCTGCCACAATCACCCATTCACCCTGATCAAGTTTTTCCTGCAAAATCAGGGCAGTTTCAATACCCAGTTCATCCACCGAGATCAAATTGACATCGGCATGATGATTGAGTTTTTTCAGGAACTGGTTAAATTTGGTAGCATGTTTTTGATAGACCAGCACATTAATTTTTTGTGGATATTCCGACTTGATCGCCCGCAGCAACTCGATATTGCCAAAATGCGACACCACAATGACAGCCCCCTTTTGATAGCGGGCACGAAAATGCTCATGACCATGCAACTGTAATTGCTGCTCGGGAATATTGCCCAGCCAGCCTTCAATTTTATCCAGAATACATTCGCCAAACTGCATAAAATGCTGATAACTATGGGTCAGACTCGGCGTATGCGGAAATGGAGAGTTTTGACCGGCAAAATGGTGCAATCGGGTCAAATATTGCATTGAAGCCTGACGTGCTGCGATCGCAAACAGCCAATACCACAAAATAATAAAATACAGCAATATGCGACACAGCCATCGCCCGCCTACGCGATAGAAAGCCAACATCAAAGTCAAAGGTAACATACCACCACGTTCTTTGATGTCATTCCATTGGGTCGGGTTCAGATCAGCCACAGCATCAACCTTGCATTTTTTGTCGCAATAATTGCGGCAAACGAATGAGCATCCCACCCAGCAATTTGGCATGGGTCTGACTCATTCCCCAGTTGTCACGCCAGGCGTTGAAATGGGAAATGCCATCTTCCGGATAAATGACTTTGGTCGGCACATTGATAAAAGATACATTGGCCCATTTCAGACGCACCAGAATCTCGCTATCAAAGCCCATACGCGGCTGAAACTTTGCCGAATCCAGCACCTGAATGGTAGGTGCTAAGGGATAGACCCGGAAACCACACATGCTATCCTTGATATCCAAAGACAAGCTGTTAATCCAGACCCAGATATGCGTAGCATAACGGCCATAAAGGCGTTTTTTCGGCACCGATGCATCAAAAACTGGCTGACCGATAACCATCGCATCCGGGTGTTGCTGGGAAATTTGCAGGAATTTTGCCACATCCTGCCAGTCATGCTGACCGTCAGCATCGAGCTGCAAAGCATGACTGAAACCGAGCTTGTGGGCATGGCGCAAACCAGTGATGACAGCCTGTCCTTTGCCCTGATTATGCGTGTGTTCAACCAGATCAACCAATGAATGTTGTGCTGCAATATCATGTAACAGCTGGGTACATGCGGCATCACTGCCATCATTCACCAAGATGATCGGCATTTGAAACTGGTCCAGATGAGTCACTAACGCCTCAATATAATGAGGATGGTTATATACCGGAATGACAAAACAATGCTGCATAAATCGTCCTTTTTAAGCAGGTTCGGTAGGTATATGAAACAGCAATCGACCAGAGGCCAAGGTCTGCTCTGCATGGCAAAGCTCAAAACTGACTTTGTGCAATTTTCTGGTCAATTTCAGTTGCAACACCATATACGGTTGAATCAGGTCCTGAAATTTTAATTGCTCAAAACCGTTACACCATTCCAGCTCTGCCCAGCTCTGACGGGCAAAATGCTGGATAAAACCGATTTGTCCTACACCCGGAAAAATAGGTTTGCCGGGGAAATGCCCTTTAAAACATTCCAGCTCAGGTGAAAACTCCAAACGATAGCTGACCTGCTCTGACTCATGGTGCTGTTCCAGTACTATAGGCAACAACATCGGCTGAAATAAGGATTTCATGTAGTGTTTATTCAGCTTGGATTGGGCATTTTGCGGTAATTGTGTCAAAAAACGCCACTGTCTTGGAATGGCAATGCCTTCCAGCTTGGCCTTTAACTGTGCTTTGATGGCTGCCACATATTGTGCTTTGGAGCCTTGCTGTAACTGCAATCTGGCCTGCTCTGACAATACCGCAACACAGGCTAAAATCTGACGATGTTCCCGTTCAAGAATCAGCACATGACACTGTACGATGTCATCCAGCTCGATAATTTTCTGCTCGATGGCATCCAGACTTAAACGTTTTTCTTCCAGTTTGACAATCCGGTCCAAGCGACCCAATAAATGAAATGGACTTTTCAAATTGCCCGGCTCAATGACTTCGACCTGATCGCCAGTAAAAATCCAGTCTGCACTAAAGGCATGATTGGTTCTGACCTGAAGTTCCTGCTGTTCGCTGGCCTGAATATCGACATTGGCAAAAGGCATCCACAAGGCATCATCTTGCTGGCGATGGGCAATGCCGCCGGTTTCCGAACTGCCAAACACTTCAGTAATCGGCTGGTTCAGATACGGCCGTACGCCGGATTCCAGTTTCCCGCCGGATGAATAAACGGTCAGGCAATCTTGCAATACAACATCACGGGTCCAGCGCTTTAACAGGGCCGGACTGGAAATCACGTAGTTATCGAGCTTGAAAATACTGAGTTTTTTCTGGATGTCGGCCACATCTTCCGGAAAGGCCAACTGTGCCTGATAAAAACAGCGACCGCTTGCCAGTGGCCAGAGCAACTTAAACAGTAGGCCATAAATATGCTGATGGCTCACTGTAGCAATGGCAATGGCTTGTTCAGGCAACTGAAAACTGGCATCCAGTCCCTGCACTTCATTGAGCAACTGGCGCAAGCTGCGTGGAATTTTCTTCGGCTGTCCAGTTGAACCGGAAGTGTAAAAATAGATTTGTGCATGATTTAAAAAGGCATCATCCAGGTTTAATTCAATATTTGGATTTTGTGGAACTAGGACGGGCTGGCGCTGCAAAAAATAAATGTTCTGTTCAGCCAGTTCTTTTTCTAAGTCACTGACCCGGTGCGGAGGTAGTAATACCTGTTTTTTGGCCAGCAGTGCCGCAAACAGCAGTACTAAAAACTGGTAACTGTCAGGTTCCCAAAGTGCCCAGCTGTCCTGTGCAAGTAACTCAATGGCCTGGCTTTGTTGTATCACATCCTGCCAAAAATCCTGAAAGCGGACTGGGCTTAAATCAGGCTGAATGCACAGTGGTTGTAGTGAATGAAGATGACTTTGAAAATGACACAACATAATATTCTGTTTTTATTCCTGAATTTGATTTAAGCGCTGTTGCCGCTTACGCAAGATAAATTCGCCCAGTAATAGTAGCCCCATCAACACATAGGAAATAAAGCCGTTATACAGCACCCAAGTCTGCATGGAAGCAAACAAGACTGTCGCCAAGGCAATCAAGGCATTCAATACAAAAAAACCGCACCACACCATGGTGACTTTACGGGTCCAGATCACACCCGCTTCGGGTAAATCTGGTTCAGCCAATCGGGCAAAACGCTCAATCATGGACGGTGGACGGATTAAGGTCGAGGCAAAAATCATACATGCCCCGACACTCATCAACACCGGATACAGTTTTAGCCAAGCATGATCTTTTAAAATCAGGCTCAAGCTACCACACAAAATGGCAAAGCCGGTTAAAGGCCACAGCAAGGCATTGCCCTTACTGAACAGGCGCAAGAGTCCCAAAACAATCAGCAGGCTGCTGACCCAGACATATTGTCCATGGGCCAGGCTATAGCCCACTAAAAAGGGATAAAGAAGCAAGCCAATTGCCACTATCCCTTTCAAGAGCCATTTCATGCAGCAGACATGTTCTGAATTACGGTTACCACATCCTGCACCGTACGGACATTTTTAAAATCTTCAGGATTGACCTGCTTGCCGGTCAGTTCCTTGATTTTGACCACCAGATCAATCGCATCAATACTGTCGACATCCAGATCGGTGGCTAAATTTGCATCCAGCTGCACATCTTCAGGGCTAATTTCAAACAGATCTTCCATCCATTCTCTAAGTTTTTCCAGTACTTGTTCCTGAGTTAGCATGACTACCTCTTATACCTGTTGCTGTGCTTCAACCAAAGCAACCAGGCTCTGAATTGATTTAAAATGTTGTTTGGTTTCGGCCGATTCAGCATTCAAATGAATGTTGTAACGCTTTTTCAAAGCTAGGCCAAGTTCCAGGGCATCAATAGAATCCAGACCCAAACCATCGCCAAATAAAGGGGCATCGGTATCAATATCTTCTATGCTGATGTCCTCAAGGGCTAGAACATCAATAATCATTTGCTTTAATTCATCAGCAAGATTGCTCATTTTTTAGATAACTCTTGGTTAAAAAATTGGTGTAATTGATGATTGAGCTGACGCACATTTTTTGGATTTACGCTGGCATCTTCCAAAAGATCATCGACTTGAATGGCATCCAGTACCTTCACCTGAATATGAAAGGGCTGTGAAGGAATGTGATACCACTTTTCATTCTTGGTTAAGGTTGAAGGGGTACAGCTAATCAGCACCGGACGAATCGGCACATTGGCGCGAATGGCAATATTGGCCGCCCCACGCTGAAACTCATTCAGCAACTCCCCTTTGGCGGTCCGTGTTCCTTCCGGAAAAATCAGCAGCGATGCCGCCTGGTCCTGCCGGAGCTTTTCCACGCAGTCATGAATAAATTGCTCAGAACCGGCATTTAAAATATAACCGGCACTCTGTACCGGACCTTTGGTAAAGGGATTCGACCACAGTGCTTGCTTGACCACACAGTTGGCCTGCTCCATCAGCCCGATCAGCACCACCACATCCACCAGTGTCGGATGATTGGCAATCACCAGTTCCTGCTGACTGTGCTGTAATTTTTCCAGCCCCTCGATGTCATAGGTCATAATTCCCAGCTTGACCATCATTTCGGTAAAGCCCTTGAAACTATGCTTAATCACCTTTTGCGCACGCTGCTGACGCAAGTCCGGATTGCGGGTCGATAAATTGACCAAAGGGGCAACCAGTCCGCCAATGGCCACACCGCCAATACCAAAACTGGCAAAACTAAACCCGGTTGCGCCCACACGCCACAGGTAGTTGGCTTTTTGTTTAAGTTGATCTGGTTTTAACATGTTTGCCACGCCTGAATATGCAGGGGAACTTGATTCTGTGCAGATTGCTGCCAGAAATCATGAAAATTGTGTGCATCTTTATATTTATGGCAATGATTGCCTAGTGCTTGCATATCCAGTTGCAGGTTGGGTACGTCAAGGCCAACAATTGCCGACATGGCAAAGGCTGTAAAAGGCTCAGCTTCCTGATAAAGTGCCGGTAATGCCTCGTCATAATACACCACCAGAACGCGTGGATTGGGTTGCGTTGTGGTTTTTAACCAGGCATAGGCTTCAATCAGCGCTTCACTCCACGAAGCCGCCAGACTGGTCGACGGGGTCGCATCCTGACACAAAATCGAATACAACCCGGCAATCGCATTATGCACCGAAGTGGAAAACTGGGTGGGTGATGGCGTCTGATCTTGCAGCACATCGGCCAGAATGTTTAAAGTTTTATGTTCATCGCCATATTGCGAAGCCCAAACAATATAATCTGCCCGTTCAGCATTCAGCGATTGAATGGCACTGCTTAAAGCGAGTTTGGCAATCCCTGACAAACGTCTGCGCTGCATGGCTGGAATTTGTTCTAAGGCGGCAACGGTTTCATCGGCACGACTTATGCACAGTTGTGACACATTGATTTGAAGCATTGCCCTAATTTTCCATACCCAAAAATATTTTAGCTCGAGGCTATTTTAATTGGCGGGATTATAGCATTTGTAATAAAAATTACACAAAACGTATCTTGTATAAGATCAATTATTTAAATTTATATTTTTGATTTCATTGTTTATTTTATTTGAAAACCCTTAAAAAATTGATCAAACATAAAAAAACCAGCAACAGGTGTTGCTGGTTTTTATTGCATCAGTGCAATGTTGAATTAATTTCCTTGTACCAAACGGCGCGCACTGATAATGCCTGGCTGTTGTTCCAAACGTGCCAAAAGACGTGATAACTGGGCCAAACCTTTAACCTCAATCAACAGTTTCATATTGGCAATACCATCCGCTTCAGAAATGGTATTTACCTGACGAATATTGATCTGATCCGAGAAAATCACTTGAGTCAGATCCTTGAGCAGACCGCGACGGTCATAGGCTTCCACCACAATCTGTACACTCTGGCCACGGGTCGGCTGCATTTCCCAATCCGCTTCGACGGCACGTTCAGGTTCCTGAGAAATCATGCGTACATAATCCGGACAGGCCACCTTGTGAATACTGACGCCACGATTCAGGGTAATATAACCGCCAATCGATTCGCCATGCACCGGCTGACAACATTGGGCAATATGCAGTTCCACATTGTCCAAACCATCAATTAAAATGCCGTGTGCCGACAAGGTATGACTGGCACGCGGATTCAAGGTCGGTTTGAGTACCAGTTCAGGCTCGTCCTGACCGATATGCATATGACGGTTAACCTGATTGATCAAGGAATGCAGGCTGATATCGCCATTCACCAGACCAATCAGAATGTCTTCACCCAACTTAACATTGAAGTGATTGCAATAGTCACTTAAATCAATACTTTTCGGGTGAATCGCCAGACGTGAAAGCTCTTTATTGAGAATTTCACGGCCTACTTCCAGATTTTTACTGCGGTCTTGCTGCCTGAACCAGTGACGTAACTTATCCCGTGCCCGGGCGGTTTTAATGTAGCCTAGTGAATTGACCAACCAGTCCCGGTTCGGCTCGCGATCTTTCTTGGTTAAGATTTCAACCTGCTCACCGGTTTTCAGGGTATAGGTCAGCGGCACATAGCGCTGGTTCACCCGTGCGGCATAGCACTTGTTCCCCACTTCGGTATGCACGTGATAAGCGAAGTCCAAAACAGTCGAACCACGCGGCAACTCTTTAATATCGCCATCGCGGCTAAACACATAAATTTTTTCAAAGCCTTCAAAGTCTTGAATCTGTTCAAAATTTTCTGGCTCATCCTCTACTTTATGCGCACTGGCATCATTGCGTTCCTGATAATGTTCCAGTACGGCACGCAATGAATGTAAACGATGATTGAAGGAATGATCGGTATTTTTGGCACCTTCTTTATAGTTGAAGTGCGAACACACCCCAAGCTCGGCTTCCTCATGCATATCCTTGGTACGGATTTGCACTTCAAGCGACTTGTTCTCTGCAATCACGGCAGTATGCAATGAACGGTAGCCATTGGCTTTGGGATTGGTAATGTAATCATCAAACTGATGCGGAATATGGCGCCAGATTTGATGCACAATGCCCAAGGAGTGATAACACTCGGGTACGGTTTTAACCAGAACCCGCACCGCACGGATATCGTACAGCTGGTCAAAGCTTAAGTTCTTGCTTTTCATTTTTCGATAAATCGAATAAATGTGCTTCACCCGTCCGCTAATTTCGGCTTCAATTCCATGGCTGGCCAGTTCAGTTTTCAGCTTATCAATCACAAACTGAATGTACTGCTCACGCTCCAGGCGCTTCTCATTCAGCAATGAGGCAATTTCTTTATAGCGCTCCGGGGCCAGATAACGGAAAGCGAGATCTTCCAGCTCCCATTTAAGCTGGGCAATTCCCAGACGGTGTGCTAAAGGCGAGTAAATGGTCAGAATTTCACGTGCCACCCGCTCCTGACGTTCTCGAGAAGCTTGAGTCAGTTCACGCAAGGCATAGGTACGTTCGGCCAGCTTGATCAGCACCACACGAACATCTTCGGTCACGGCAATCAGCATTTTATAAATGCCGCTTAAATGTTCGCGCTGGTTGTTATTAAAATGATCTTCTAGACGCTTGTTCTTTTCAATCAGCTCGGACAGCTTACCCATCGCCAGTGTCCCTTGCACCAGACTATAGACTTGCTCACCAAAATGTTGCTGTACTTCTTCCAGCGTCATCACGCCTTCACGAACGCTACGATATAGCATTGCGGCAGACAAGGTCGCCTCATCGACATGCAGATGCGCCAGAATATCGGCCATTTCAATGCCGGTATAAAAGGTATTGGAACGATGGTTGACCGTACTTTGCAGTTCTTTCTGCAAAGTTAAATGCGCTACATCTTCGAGTTGTTTTAGCGCCGTATCATCTAATATGCCACGAACCCGATTTAACCATTCAGCCAAATCTTGTTGGGCTTGTTCGGCATGTTCTACAGTCGCTTCCTCCGACAACTCATTGAGACGTCCAGGAAGCTGCTCACGTACTGTGACCATACCCTACTCCTACTTTTTTACACTTCATATTATAAATCGTTTATTTCGTTGTATTTTTCGAATAAGGCAATAGATTCCACATGTCCCGTATGGGTAAACATATCCATTACCCCAGCCTTTTTTAATCGATAACCATGTTTTACCAGCACTCCCGCATCTCGCGCCAGTGTGGCAGGATTACATGACACATAAACGATTCTTTTTGCACCAAATTTGGGCACATAATACATTATTTCCTCCGCCCCTGAGCGTGGAGGATCAATCAATAATGCATCAAATCCCTGATTTGCCCAAGAATGATGCGCAAAATCTTTTGTTAAATCTTGTGAATAAAATTTTACGTGACTTATACCGTTTTTCTCGGCATTTTCTGCACCACGTTGAACCATTTCCTCACTTCCTTCAACAGCAACCACTTGTCCGGTTTCACCGACACAACGCGCCAAGGGTAAAGAAAAGTTTCCTAAACCACAAAACAGGTCGAGTACACGCTCACCTTGCTGCAATTGAAGCAAATCACATGCCAGCTTCACCATCTGCGGGTTAATGGTGGAGTTGACCTGAGTAAAATCAAGCGGATTAAAGCCAAATTTCACATCAAATTCGTCCAAAGCATAATGCAAACGCATCGCCGCGGCCGGATCATCGACACGATGCAAACTGTCGCCCCCTGCAGGCTGCAAATACAGTTGCCACTGTCTGTTTAACGCAAACTGTTTTAATTGGTTGACATCATCGGATGACAATTTTTCAGTATGGCGCACCAGCAGTGCAATATCCTGATCCCCCATGGCCAATTCTACATGACCAATCGCTGCTTTGCCCTTTAGACTTTGGAGTAGTTGTTTCAGTTCGGTCATGGAGCCAAATTCACGATCCAGCACCATACAGCGGTCAATCGGCGTCAGCTTATTGCTTTGGCGTTCACGAAAGCCCACCACCAGCTGCTCTTTGGCTGGAATATAACGCACACCGATACGTGCTTTACGGCGGTAGTCTTCACGTTGTGAGCGTAAAGGTGCCAACCATTGTTCAGGCTGGATGCCGGCAAAATGTTCCAGATGCGACTTCAAGACATCCTGTTTCAGTCGAATTTGTTCATCTTGCTGAATATGCTGCATATTACAACCACCACAAACACCAAAATGCGGGCATTGCGGCTGAACACGCAAATGTGAAGGCTCGCTCAGGATCTCTACGCAATCGGCTTCTTCTAAACGTTTCACCACATGGGTAATTTGTGCTCTAACCGTCTCCCCCGGCAAGGCATATGCAATAAAAACTTTTTTACCGTGCTTGTCACTCGGATGATCGGGATGCGATCCATAGTGCGCGATTCCCCGTCCTTCATGTGAAAGAGACTCAACCTGAAACGTATAAATCGGATGCTGAGCTGGACGTGGCTTGGTTCTATGTTTCATGAATACCTAGGGTGTGGGAGAGATAAAATCTGTAGCGGTAAATTCGGTATGTTGTGAAGTTTCACGCCATACCTGAAGAAAATCTGCGTGTTGCGGTTGATGCTGTAAATACTGGATGGTGGCTTGAACCCAGTAACGGTGATCTTCAGCCAGCAATTGGCCTTTCAGCAATAGCCAGCGCAAATAGATCAGCCAGGTATTCAGCACATCGCCTTCACAGTAGCTGGTCAATTTTAACCACTGCTGTGCACGGACATATTCCGGAACATGGTAAGCACCATCTCCGCGCTTGCCCGGAAAACCGAGCAGATGCGCAACATCATCCAGCTTCTGGAAATGACGGCCATTGAACATCGCCATGACATCCATTAAGTCGACATGACGCTGATGGTAACGGTTCTGGTAATTATTATAGCGCTTTTGCTGATCAATTTCGCCCTGATCGAACAAACTTGGTGCCGACAGGCCATGATACATGGCACGGAACAGAATCACCGGCAGATCAAACTGTGAACCATTCCAACTGACTAGAGTCGGATGGCGCTTGTCAAAAATAGACAGGAATTTTTTTAAAATTTCCGCTTCAGTATATTGCTCGCGGCTAAATGAAAACAGCGTCATGACACCATTTTCATCAATCCAGAGACCGGAAATACAAACAATTTCATGCAGCGGCAGACGCTGGAAATCCGTCCCTGATTCCTGACGGCGCAATTTCATTAACGCCTGCTCAAGATCTGCTTCGGGCAAATCCAGATGATATAAATGCGCACCTGACTTTAAATCAGTCAGCGTTTCGATATCAAAAATCAAGACAGGTAAGCGCATTTCATCTCACAGTTTTTAATTATTCAGGATCGACTACAGAGAACAAGCCAGTAGACAGATAGCGGTCACCACGGTCACAGACGATACAGACA
Organism: Acinetobacter sp. YH01022; assembly: GCF_013420235.1. NCBI lineage: Bacteria > Pseudomonadati > Pseudomonadota > Gammaproteobacteria > Moraxellales > Moraxellaceae > Acinetobacter > Acinetobacter sp. YH01022. Next base: position 96,093 of record NZ_VOYP01000007.1, read on the forward strand.
ATTACCGCCCCCGGATTTTCTTCCGCCAGTTTGATGGATGCCCAAACCGCACCGCCTGATGAGGTTCCGGCACTAATGCCTTCTTTGCGTGCCAATTGACGTACAGTTTTTTCCGCTTCAATTTGCGGAATATCCATAATCCGGTCAACGCGTGTCGGATCAAAAATGGTTGGCAGATATTCTTGCGGCCAGCGACGGATACCGGCAATATTTGAACCTTCAGAAGGTTGCAAGCCGACAATCTGAATATCCGGATTTTGTTCTTTTAAGAATTTGGAAATTCCCATAATGGTACCGGTGGTTCCCATGGAACTGACGAAATGGGTAATTTTACCGCCGGTTTGCTGCCAGATTTCCGGGCCAGTCGTCCGGTAATGGGCGTCCACATTGTCCGGGTTACCAAACTGGTTCAAGACCAGTCCTTGCCCTTCTTTTTCCATTTGCAGCGCCATATCACGCGCCTGTTCCATGTTTTCAGACTCGATCAGCTCAGCACCGTAAGCGCGCATGGCATCTTTGCGTTCCTGACTTGAACCTGCAGGCATAATGAGTTTCATTTTATAGCCACGCATGGCAGCAACCATGGCTAAGGCAATCCCTGTATTTCCGCTGGTCGCTTCAATCAACGTATCGCCTGGCTTGATTTGACCACGTTTTTCAGCTTGCATAATCATATTATATGCTGGGCGGTCTTTTACCGAACCTGCAGGATTGTTTCCTTCAAGTTTCGCCAATACTGTTGCTTGAGTGTGATTTGCCAGACGCTGTAAACGCACCAGAGGCGTTTTACCTACATAGTGGTCTAACAAAAATTCGTCTGCTTGAAAATCAGGGGTGGTATTACTCATTATTTGCACCTATATCGAGGTGCGCCTATTGTATGAAAAAATGCTTCCTCCTGCACCCATTTAGCAGGCTTTTTATTGAAAGTGATTAAAGCACAGCCGATTTTTTACAAAGCGTGCTAATATGCAAAGCATAGGGAATCAACTGCTTTAACCATGTCAAATATCAATAAAAAGTTATTTAAGCGTCTACACTTAAATCATGCTTATGGACAACTCATCGCCATGATTTTTGTCCCCATTATGGTTTTGGCATGTGTGGGGGCATTGCTGGTTTTATCCGAAACATCCAATGCCTCACGTGCACAGCAACGTCAGATGGCCATTGCGATTGTGACCCGCTATCAGCTTACCGCCGAAGCTGCATTCGATCTGCTCAACCGCTATCCCTGGCAATATGATCAGGCCCGTAATACCCTGCAGGTGATGCTGGATGAAAAACATCTCATTCGTGCCGCAATTATTGATCCCCAAGGCAGAAACCGTTTAAGTATTGGTTTTCAAGACCAGGAAGCCTGGCCCAAGATTGACGCTAAAGCCGATTTTGTTGGTCCTATCCTGCATAATCACAATCATATCTATGCCTTAAAAATTAATGAACATACCGATAACCCGGCCAGACTGGTGATTGAGCTGGATAACCAGCCCCTGGAAATTGCCCATTACCGGGTCATGATTGTACTGATTGCCACCGGCCTGCTGACTTTATTGCTACTGTTACTGTGCCTGAATTTCTATTCACGGCGCTGGATTGCGCCGATGTACGAAATCCGGATGCAGTTACAGCGCCTGAATGCTGACACCCTTGATCAGCACATGGTGATTAACAGTACTGGTGAATTGCGTTTATTGCAGCGTGATATTGCCAACGTGGTGAAACGCCTGCACTTCAGCTTCCTGGAACTCAAAGAACATACCGAACAGACTGAAGATGATTTGCGCCGTACCCTAGACACCCTGGAAGTGCAAAACATTACCTATCGTCAGGCACGCGACCAGGCGATTTCTGCCAACCAGTCCAAGTCGGTGTTTCTGGCCAATATCAGTCATGAACTGCGTACTCCCTTGAACAGTATTGATGGCTTTATTCATTTATTGCTGCGTCAAGGCAACCTGAGCAATGAACAAAACCTGTATTTGCAAACCATTCGTAAATCATCTGCCCATTTGTTGGCGCTGATTAATGATGTGTTGGATTTCTCCAAGATTGATGCCGGCAAACTGGAACTGGAAACAGCCCCCTTTGATCTGGAAGAAGCGATTTTTGACGTGATGGATATGCTCTCGCCATTAGCAGCACAGAAGCATATCGATATGGCCTTTTATTATGCTGATAATGTGCCGACACAAGTGATTGGCGATGCCTTACGCTTCAAGCAGATTCTGACCAACCTGATCTCCAATGCCATCAAGTTCACTCCCGATGGCGAAATTATTGTCCGTGCCCGCATGGAACATGATGATATCGGGCAATGTTTATTACACTTTAGCGTGCAGGACAGCGGCATTGGCCTCAGTGGTACGGACCGGAAAAAACTGTTTGAATCATTCTCGCAAGGTGATGCTTCGGTGACCCGTCAATTTGGCGGCACCGGACTTGGCCTGGCCATTTCCAAACAGCTGGTGCATTTGATGCAGGGGCAAATTGGCTTTGAAGACAACCAGGAACGCGCGCCGACTGAAAAAGGCTCAACCTTCTGGTTTACCGCCATGTTTGTGGTGGATGAAGAGATTGAAATTGTACATCCGCACTTTGAACAAATGCAGGTGGTTTCCTATTTATCCCATCCTGCAACCGCCAACATTTTGCGCCATTATCTGGAAAATTATGGTGTGCATCATGTCGAAACCGGCTCGATTCTGGACCTGTTCAGCCAGCTGAATAAATTCTCGAATAACGATGAAAATACCTGGCTGATTGTCGACCATAGCGGCGATGGCGAAGCCCTGCTGAAAGAAATCCGTCAACGCTACCATGGCAATATTGCCGTGTATGGCTACCAGATGGTGCTCGATCCAAGCATGCTGAATGAATACCGGGCCCGTCCACTATATCAACCACTCAGTCGTAGTGCCTTGATTCAGCTGCTCAGCAATCAGCCTGTTTTCGAACAGGATGTACATGAAGAGTTTAATGGACAGGGTCTGCATGTACTGGCTGTGGATGACCATTTACCGAACCTGATTGTTCTGGAAGCACTGCTCGCAGAGCTAAATGTCACCACCACTAAAGCCTTAAGCGGCCAAGAAGCCATTGAAATTATTCAGCAGCGCATTGAACAGGAATTACCTGCATTTGATGTGGTGTTTATGGATATTCAAATGCCGGTAATGTCCGGGATTGATACCACCCGTGCCATTCGCTCGCTAGAGTCGACCTTGGAAAATCACAAACGCCTGCCGATTATTGCCCTGACTGCACATGCACTGGCCGATGAAAAACAAAAACTGTTACAGGTCGGTATGGATGATTACGTGACCAAACCGATTCAGATGGAACAGATTATTCAGATTCTGACCCACTGGACTTCGGAAAGCTTTAAAAAGGCTAAAAGTATAGAGAAGTCCATTCTGATTGAAGCGCTGGATCCCAACATTCTGGATTGGCAACAAAGCCTGCAACTGGCAGCCAATAAAGAAGATCTGGCCATCGATTTACTGAAAATGCTGATCGACAGTTTCCCGACAGAATTGGATGAAATGCAGCAGTTGATTGAGATGGAAGATTTTCCACAACTGGAACATGTGTTGCACCGTTTATATGGGGCAACCCGTTATGTGGGTGTTCCTCGCCTTCAGGAAGCCACCGGTGGATTCGAACAGTTTGTTTCTGCTTTACGTAAAGAACGCCGCAAGGCGGATGAAGCCTTTATTCAGGAAACTTTGAAACGCTTTGATGAATTACAGTCGGTCATTCAGCAGGTTGAACAGGCCTCCCAACAAATTTTAAACAGACCAGGGATCTGATCAGGAGTTATCTGAATGTTGAAAGTCACGTCTATGTTTAGATGTGACTGTGCTGTCATGTATCGCGGCATGTATCAGAGAAATACCCATGTTATGCTCAAAACAATAGAAAAATACAGGTCTCTACAATGGCGTTACTTCGCATAGAAAAAAATAATGGCATCGCAACCGTTTCCTTAAACCGTCCAGAAAAGCGTAATGCCATGAGCTTTGCTTTATTACGCGAACTGGTCAATGCTGCCAAACAAATTAAAAAAGACCGCTTCATCCGCTGTGTCATTTTAACTGGCGAAGCACATGTCTTTAGTGCCGGCATTGATCTGGCCGATTTAAACGCGCCGAAAAATACCGCTTACGCCGCTTGGGAACTGCTAAAACCGGGACAAAGCCTGTTTCAGAAAGCATTTCTGATCTGGCAGGAACTGCCTGTTCCCGTTATTGCTGCGATTGAAGGCTATTGTCTGGGTGCCGGTATGCAACTGGCTTTGGCTGCGGATATTCGTATTGCCCATCCGGACACCAAAATGTCGATTATGGAAAGTCGCTGGGGATTGGTGCCGGACATGGGACTCACCCGTTCCCTTAAAGGCATTATCGGTCTTGATCTGGCCAAAGAACTGACCTTGACCGGGCGTATTTTTGATGCCAATTATGCCAAACAGATTGGTTTGGTGACACATCTGGATGAATCCCCAATGAGCAAAGCACAAGCGATTGCAGAAGAAATGTTGCAACGCTCTCCAGATGCATTGGCGGCCGCTAAACGGGTTCTTGATGCCATGGAACACGAACCGAAAAAATCATTACGCCTGGAGAAAATCTGGCAACTGAAATTACTGTTGGGTAAAAACAGTAAATTGGCGCGTAAAAAAGACAAAAACCCGGAAGTTCAGTTTTTACCACGGCAATATAAGTAAAATAGCGCAATAACAGGATCGTTTAGAGAAAAACACATGAGTTTTGATCGTAATACAAAAATCGCATTCTTAGGCATGGGGCTGATGGGCAGCCGCATGGCGACCCGGCTGATTCAAGCCGGTTTTGAAGTGGCTGTATGGAACAGAACAGCATCCGCCTGTGACGTGCTGATTGATATGGGTGCTACTGGCCTAGACTTGCAAGAGATTGGGCAATATCCGGTGATTCTGACCTGTCTGGCCGATGATGCTGCCGTACAGGCAGTGTTTGATCAAATCCAGAATCAACTCACTGCTGGTCAAGTGATTGTGGATTTTTCCAGTTTATCTGTGGATAAAACCAAAGCGCTGGCACAGCAGGCACAAACCCGTCAAGTGCAATGGATTGACTCGCCTGTTTCGGGTGGCACGGTAGGTGCCGAACAGGGCACCTTAGTGATTTTCGCCGGTGGCGATATCAACACCATTCAAAATTTATCGCTGATTTATAATGTGCTTTCACAACGCGTGACGCGTATGGGCGAAACAGGTACCGGACAAGCGACCAAAATTTGCAACCAACTTATTGTGGCCGCCAACAGCACCTTGATTGCCGAAGCAGTGGCCTTAGCTGGACAAGCCGGTGTAGATACCACCTTGCTTGCTCCTGCTCTTGCCGGTGGTTTTGCTGACTCGAAACCTTTCCAGATTTTAGCTCCGCGTATGGCAACGCATACTTTTGAGCCGGTGCAATGGAAAGTGCAAACCCTGTCCAAAGACTTAAATAATGCCGTGCAGCTGGCCAAGCAGTTCAATTTAGATATTCCTGTGGCAAAACAGGCGCTTTCGCAATTGAAAACCCATCAAGATAAAGGCTATGCTGAAACAGATCTGGCGACTGTCATTCAACTGGTTGAATCTTGAGCAGACCATTTTCTTTAACGAGCAAGGAGTAAAGGCATGATTAAGCTGGCGGTCAATTTATCCATGATTTTTACTGAAGTGCCTCTGATTGAGCGCTTTGCTCTGGCGCAGGCTCATGGTTTTCAGCATGTAGAAATCCAGTTTCCCTATGAACTCAGCATCGAACAGATTCAGACCCAACTCACTCTGCACGACCTGAGCTTATGCCTGATTAATGTCCCTGCAGGCGACCTGATGCAAGGCGGTAATGGTCTGGCTGGCATACCGGGTCAAGAAATTGCATTCCATCGTGCCCTGGAAAAGGCAATTCAATACGCCACAGCACTGAATGTATCCAGTGTGAATATTTTGGCCGGTAAGCAACCGCTTGATTCCGATTTGTTGCCTTGCCTCAATACGCTGGCAAAAAATTTAAAACTGGCGTGTTCCATGTTTGCTGTACACAACATTCAGCCGGTGTTTGAAATGATTAATGGCACCGACATGCCCCGCTTTCTGGTACAAAATATTGCCCAAGCCCAAGAAATGCTGGAAGCAGTACGACACCCGGCGCTAAAAATGCAATATGACTGCTATCATATGGCGATGATGGGTGAAGATGTACTACAGGGCTTAAAGGAAAATATTCAGGATATTGGACACATCCAGTTTGCAGACTGTCCGGGACGTCATCAGCCTGATACTGCACAAATTCCCTATGCAGAAATTTTTCAGTGGTTAAACCAAAGTACCTATACAGGTTTCACTGCAGCAGAATACAAGCCACAAGCGCATTCCAGCCATTCTTTTGCCTGGAAAGATAAATATTTTGCAAAACATCCACAAAGTTAAATTATGAACAGATTTGAAATTCAGCCCCAAAACCGCTATATTACACAGTGAGATATTGTCCGGAAATTAAACCTTTTATGAATTTAGAACCATCGCCCAGCGCTTCTAATTCTCTCGAACACGCAATGAATGCTCATGCTAACGATGTACAAGCTTGCTTAAAAGTTGTACATGAAGCCCTATTAGATGTAAAAGCAAAAGATATTCTAGAACTTGATGTCAGCTCAATCAGCAATGTGGCAGATGCCATGGTCATTGCCAGCGGCACATCAACCCGTCATATTAAAGCCCTTGCAGACAATGTTGCTGAAGAAGCACGTAAAGCGGGTTTCCGCCCTCTCGGCGTTGAAGGTGAACGTGATGCCGAATGGATCCTGATCGATCTTGGGTTTGTTGTAGTTCATGTCATGCTTCCAACAGCACGTAAATTTTACGATCTGGAAAGCTTATGGCGCGCAACTCCAGAATCAGTAGCCTAAATAAACTAAAAAAGCGACCTTCAGGTCGCTTTTTTAGTGCTGCTGTTTTTAGGATGCCCAGCCTAAACTTAAGACTGAACATGCATTCAATCAAGATTGCTGCCAACTATAATAAATGATGTAAATCCACGGACGGATATTTGTTCTTGATATCCATTTTCACCCGCGCATAGACCTGATCGGCTTTACTTGGGCCATAAAATTCGCAATAGCATTCATATGATGCAGTAATCACCTGAGCATAACTGGTGAGCGGTAAACATTCTGCAAAAGCAGCGTCATTCAGATTTGCAGATTTCTCAATCGCAATGCCCAAGGCTTGGACATGATTTTTAACTTCCGCATTAAAATCATTCAGATCAGCTCTGGCTACTGTCTGTAGCACGCCATTAATTAAATCAAAAAAAGCATCGGCAAAATCGGCTGAAATTGGCACCTCCGTTTGCACTTTCGGCTGGGTATCCAGTAGTACCTGTTTTTCAACCGCCGACATCTCACATAACACCTGTTTCAACATTTCTTTGCGATGAATACGCAATTCATCGGTATTGCAAATGTCATTCATAAAACGATTGAGTACAAATGAAGGTTTGTCGCCATACTCCTGTTCCCAGTAACTCAATACCCGTTCCAGTACAGTTCCTTGCAAATAATGACTTAAACCGCGTTCAATCGCCTGTTTCTTTTGCATCACAGTGAGTAATTCATTTGGCATAGCGAAACTCCCCTTCTTGGTTTAGTGGCGTTTGGTAATATCATCTGTTTCAAAAGTCACATCACGCTGAAATTCAGGATAAGACAGCTCGGCATGTTCGGTATAATCCAAACCGCGTTGTTCATGTTGCGTGCTGACACGCAAGCCACCCAATATTTTCTCCAGCAGCTTAAAAGTAATCAGCGCGATTCCGAATCCCCAAGCAAATGCTGCCAGCACACCTAAAACCTGAATAGACACAATTTGTGAGTTAAACATATCGGCTTCAAAAAACAGGCCTGCAGCCACGGTTCCCCACGCCCCACAAAAACCATGAACAGTAACGGCATCCACCACATCATCCAGTTTTAATTTTTCCATGACGCTTGGCATGACGCTGACAATGAGCCCGGCAATGAGTCCAGTAATCACGGCAAATAAAGGCGACATGGTGGCACAACCCGCCGTAATCCCCACTAAACCGCCCAATGAAGCATTAATTGTGGTCTGCATTAGAATTGCCTTACCACGAATTAAGGCATACAGCATATAAGCCACTGCAGCAGCACAGGCCGCCAGATGGGTATTTAAAGCAATACGACCGATACTGACACTGGCATTCACGGTTGATGCAGCATTAAAACCAAACCATGCCAGCCAGAGAATAAAACCACCCAAAGCCACCAAAGGCAGGTTATGCCCTGCCAGATGGTGAGTTTGTCCATTACGCCCGAAACGTCCCAAGCGCGGACCTAATACAATAATACCGGCCAGAGCGACCCAACCACCGATTGAATGCACCACGGTTGAACCGGCAAAGTCAATAAAACCCATTGCTTTTAACCAGCCTGAACCCTCAAAAATACTGCCCCACGCCCAACTTCCAAAGACAGGATAAATAAGGCCACTGACCACAGCAGCCCCTACAATATAAGCAACAAAGTGAATACGCTCTGCCATGGCACCACTGGCAATTGTGGTTGCAGTAGCGGCAAACATCATTTGAAAGAACAACAGATTCCAATGCCAGTCATCCAAGTCATTGGGCGCAAAATGACTGGTGCCCATCCAACCTGAAGCGTTGACCCCAAACATTAAACCAAAACCGACTAACCAGAAGACCAATCCCCCCAGACAAGCATCCATATAATTTTTCATGAGTACATTGACGGTATTTTTACTACGTACAGAGCCACTTTCCACCAGTGCAAACCCGGCCTGCATAAAGAACACCAATATACCGCCCATCACCACCCAGACACTGTCGAGCGATAAACGTATTTCCTGAATATTCGCTGCGTTTGTCGCAGCTTCACTTGCAAATGCAGGTAGTGAACATACACATAACAGCAATGCTAGATACTTTATTATTTTCATGAACAGTCCCCCTAAAACTGAATCACAAAAATGCAAAAGAAATGCCAGATTATCGAGATTTATCTTTTTATTTAAAAAGGCCGGCAAATGCCGGTCTTAACACAACTTAATTTCTAAAAATATCCCTCATCGGCAATACCTATTTAGAAATAAACAGTTAATTGCCATTTTATAAAGCATTTTTGCAATATCGCTTGATCAGGCAGCACCAAATAAAACAAGAAACCATAGCCTGATAAAAGTGTGCTCTGCACTATTCTTCAATTTAATTATTGAAAAGTCATATATTCCAGAATTAAAAAAACCACCCAAAGGTGGTTTAATCTCCCTAAATCCCTCTTTATGAAAGAGGGACTTTTGAAGCGTGGATTTAGTGACCGCCACCGTTAATGGCTTTAGTCATGTCTTCTACGACTTTCTTGGCATCGCCGAAAATCATCATGGTTTTTTCATTATAGAACAAGTCGTTGTCCAGACCCGCATAACCGGTTGCCATCGAACGCTTGATCACCATAATAGTACGTGCTTTATGCGCTTCCAGAATCGGCATGCCGTAAATTGGTGAACTTGGATCATCTTTCGCTGCCGGGTTGACGACGTCGTTTGCACCAATCACGAGTACTACATCAGTTGCCGGGAAGTCCGAGTTGATTTCATCCATTTCCAGAATGTCTTCATACGCTACATCAGCTTCCGCAAGCAATACGTTCATGTGACCTGGCATACGACCAGCAACTGGGTGAATCGCGAAGCGAACTTTTACGCCCTGCTCTTTCAAAATCTCACACAATTCTTTCACGGCATTTTGCGCACGACCTTGCGCCATACCATAACCCGGTACAATCACCACGCTATCCGCATTTGACATCAGGAAGCCTGCATCATCAGCAGAACCAGAACGGTGGTTACGTTGAACTTGCTCACCTTTATCTGCTGATGCAACTGCTGCACCGCCCATCGCACCACCAAACAAGACGTTGATGATTGAACGGTTCATGGCTTTACACATGATGTAAGACAGAATTGCACCTGAAGAACCCACCAGTGAACCCGCAACAATCAACATATTGTTTTCTAAAGTGAAACCAATACCTGCCGCAGCCCAGCCAGAGAATGAGTTCAACAGCGACACCACCACTGGCATATCGCCGCCACCGACCGGTGCAATCCATACCCAACCGAAGGCAAGTGCCAGAGCTGTCATCGCCCAGAAAGCCTGCATGTTACCTGTTGAGAAGAAGATGAAGCCACATGTTAACATCGCAAGGAAAATAATCGCCTGTAGCGGTTTAACCCAGCCACCCGAAATGGTTTTCGCCCATTTTTTCGCAGCCAGTTTACCGTAAGCAAATACTGAAGCGGTAAAGGTAATCGCACCAACGAAACAACCTACAAATAATTCAAAAAGATGAACTTTGCTCATGTGGGCATGTTCAACACCCGCAGCTGTTAACGCCGCTTCATTTTGTGCAAATAGTGCCGTTAACTGGTTGTTATGCAGAATCGCAGCAATAGCAATCAGCACTGCAGCCAAACCGACTAATGAGTGCATCAATGCAACGGTTTCCGGCATTTGCGTCATCGGAACGGTACGTGCACGAGCAATACCTACGATTGCACCTAACACCATTGCGCCGCCAATCATCCAGACCACAGGATGATCAGCAACAAAGAAGGTGGTGATCACGGCAATGGCCATTGCAATCATACCGTAACGGTTACCGGCAATTGCTGTTTTAGGACCAGACAAACCACGTAAAGTTAAGATAAAAAGAACGGCACCCACCAGGTAGAACCAATCCGCATAGTCTCGAATGAATTCCATGTTTTAGCCCTCTTTTTTCTTTTGCTTTGGCTTGAACATTTCAAGCATACGTGCAGTTACGGCGAAGCCACCAAAAATGTTGATACTTGCCAGAAATACTGCGACTGCACCCAAAATACTGACCACGTTGATGCTCTGGAATTGCACATTGGCTTCAACCAAACCCGGAATGCCAACCGTCTGCAACATCGCACCCACCACAATAATCGATGACAAGGCGTTGGTTACCGCCATCAATGGCGTATGTAATGCAGGTGTAACGCCCCAAACCACGTAGTAACCTACGAAAATGGCAAGGACGAAAATTGTAATCGTTTCAACCATGATGACTCTCCTTAACCACGCTTCAGCAGCACTTGACCGCCATGAGTTACTAGCAGGGCTTTTTGAATTTCTTCTTCCGGATTGATGGCAAATTTTTTCTCTGCATCAAAAAGGGTATCGAGGAAATTAAAGACATTACGTGCATACAGTGCTGAGGCTTCGGTCGCAACTGTAGATGGGATATTCGGAATACCCAAAATGGTCACGCCATTATCCGTCACGACATTTTCGCCGCACTTGGAACCTTCCACGTTACCGCCTGATTCAACCGCCATATCCAGAATGATTGAACCCGGTTTCATTTTGGCCACCGTTTCAGCACGAATTAAACGCGGTGCATCACGGCCGGGTAACAGTGCAGTGGTAATCACGATATCGGCATTAGAAACAGCTTTATCGACAATGGCCGCCTGGTCTTTGATATATTGCTCACCTGGCATCCAGCCATAACCATTTTTAGCAGCGTCCGCAGCTTTTTGCTTTTCTTCATCCGACATTGGTACATCTAGCCATTTACCGCCAAGTGATTCGACCTGATCACGTGCAGTTGGACGTAAATCGGTGGCTTCAACCACAGCACCTAAACGTTTAGCAGTCGCAATGGCCTGCAGACCGGCAACCCCAACCCCCATGATGACCACACGGGCCGGTTTTACCGTACCCGCAGCCGTCATGAGCATTGGGAACATGCGTTGATATTCTGCTGCCGCCAAAAGTACCGATTTATAACCGGCCAAGTTGGCTTGAGAAGACAGCACGTCCATGTTTTGTGCACGGGACAACGTACGTGGTAAAAGTTCCAGTGCAAATGCAGAAACCTGCTTTGCTGCAAACTGATCAAGTTCAGTGTTGCGATACGGGTCAAACATTGCAATCACTGCGGTGTTTGCTGCAAGTTTTTGAATTTCATCACCTTGAGGGGCACGAACTTTCAAAATAATCTGACTGCCGGTATAGGCATCATCGGTAATTTTGGCGCCGACCTGTTCATAGGCACTGTCAATATAAGCAGCTTTTACCCCTGCTCTACGTTCAATGACTACAGTATGACCAGCACTGATCAACTTCTTTACTGTTTCTGGCGTTGCAGCCACACGATTTTCACCGACCACAGTTTCGGTTGGGATTCCAATCTGCATGAGCGTTCCTCAAGCTAATTTTTCTTCAGTAAACATCGCGGTGAGCAATGTTTCCCCCAGGATGCGTTTTTGTTGAATTTTTGGATTCTAATTGAACTTTTTTAAATTACTACCCAATATTTATTTAATAAATACCCATATTTTGAACTGATGATTCATAAAAATAATAGTTTCATATAGGATTCGTCGGTTTTACTTTAATTTTAGCTCGTCTTCATGACTTTAAATGCCAGCCTGAAAAAGCCATGAATCTTTATCTTGACCTTCCCGCTCACCATTTCCAGCCGGCTTGTCCCACAAAATTGATCTTTCTGACATTCTTCCTTTAATCAGAATTTAAATAAATACCCAGAAAGTTGCTTGATTTACTTATCGACTAATTAAATTTAAATAATTTTCTCCCCCTTTATTGGCCAGAATGACATCTTGAATGGACTTGTTCCCTTAAAAAATAAGTGATTGTCTATCTGGTTTTGCCTAAATCAAGTCTGGAGCTGCATATCAGAAAAAATGCTGATTTTGCTTATTTTTATGTTTTTTTGTTATTTAATGCTTATTCACCCTAAGTCTAAGGTAATTCAAAAAATTAATTAAAAAAAATTTTACAGCCATTTCGCTTGATGATGTTTTACGCTAAATTTGTCTCAATTCAACATTTTATGCACAAATTTAGTGCATAAATTTATTTTTGATACTCATCTTTTTGTTTTTATTACTTTTAAAAGAGTAGGCATAGCGATATAACGTTTCTAAACAAACGTGTTTGAATAAAATTTAGACAAAAACAAAACTCACTTTCCAGAGAAGCCAAGCCAGTTGTCATTAACCTCTAAAAAATAACTCTAAGCATCAATCATTCCTAATTGGAATTATAATTCGCATCTTTTTGCATTTAACCTCGGGGCTTAAAAACTTTATAATTCAACTTTGTCTCGATCTTTTTCGGATCAGAAGCCCTAATCAAGCAGGTAAAATGAAACCGACTCTAAGCCAAACACAATTAGGTTCATTATTTGCGATTGGTGCTGCTTTCCTGTTTAGTACCAAAGCCATTTTTATCAAGCAAACCTATGCCTTGTCGCCTTTGGTCGATGGCACGGTACTGATGGCTTTGCGTATGGCCAGTGCCTTACCGTTTTTTTTGCTGCTGTGCTGGTTCAACCGTCATCATAATAAAGAACTGGCAGCGAAAGACTGGGGTTTGTTGATTGTTGCAGGGCTCATGGGTTACTACTTTTCAAGCTGGCTGGATTTTGTTGGTCTGATGTATATCAGTGCCTCACTGGAACGGATTATTTTATTTCTCTATCCCACACTGACGGTTCTGGCTTCCAGTGCCATTTATAAGCAGAAACTTAGCCTGAAAAGCATGCTGGCCATCGCCTTAAGTTACGGCGGTACGGTCATTGTGATGTTGCAGGAACAAAGCAACGTCGCACATGAAGGTCATTTCTGGCTTGGAAGCAGTCTGGTCTTTGCCAGTGCGGTATGTTTTGCCGGGTACTTATTGCTTACTCCACGACTGATTCAACGTTTTGGTTCATGGAATTTTACCGGTTTGGCACTGAGTATTGCCTGTATCGGCACCCTAACCCATTACATGATTGCCACGCCGCAGCCTTTGCATTTATTCACCCAGCTACCTGTCAGTGTAATTGGGTACGGTATTGCCTTAGGCCTGCTGGTCACAGTTTTACCGACGGTACTGATGGCACAGAGTATTGTCCGCTTAGGTGCTGCACAGTCTGCCATGATTGCTTCAATTGGCCCGATTCTGACCATTATCTTGGCCACTATTTTTTTAGGTGAACATTTAAATGCCATTCAATGGCTAGGCTGTATGCTCAATATAATTGGCGTCATGATGATTACTCTGGCTAAAAAGAAATTCTCACATTAATTTTTGTCTGGTCTAATCAAAGTCTGCCGCAAGCTAAAAAATACGGCTTTTAAAATAGTCACAGAACACCGAATAGAGATTGCTTTTCCCCTATATTGGTAAGTCCAGACTGATAGGGCTTCTATACTCTACATGTACATACAATACCGGCAAACTTTGCCTACCTGAAACAAAACAAGGATGGTTATGAAAACTTCTCTCGACATCAGCCAGGATAAATCTTTACTCTGGCTCATGGCCATAGCCTGTGGTCTGTGTGCGGGAGCCAACTATTATTGCCAGCCTTTAATCCATTCCATCCAGCAATATTTTCATGTTCCTGAATCACAAGTCGCCTTAACCGTGACATTTGCCCAGGTATCATATGCACTGGGCCTGTTGTTTATTGTTCCAATGGGTGACATTGTCAATAAAACCAAATTTATTCCTTTACTGATGGTCATGACTGCCATCGGTTTATTTCTATGTGCTTTTGCCGTTAACTTACCCATGCTTTGGCTGGGAACCATAATTACAGGGCTATTTTCAGTCGCAGCACAGGTCCTGATTCCCCTAGCCACCATGGCCGTCAAACCTGAAAAAACCGGTGAAGTGGTGGGCTTCCTGATGAGTGGACTTCTAGTCGGACTACTGCTATCCACCAGTCTTGCGGGTTTAATGTCTAACCTGTTCAACTGGAAACTGATCTATATGCTCAGTGCCATATTGATGCTGATGTTAGCCTTTCTCCTCAAAACCAAACTGCCCCACATCACCATACTAAAAATGAGCTATACGCAAATTTTTAAATCCATGGCGATTTTACTGAAACAAGAACAGCGTTTAGGATTTCGTTCATTGATTGGTGGTTTTGTATTTGCGGCCATGAGTACCCTGTTTTCGACGATTGCCATTTTACTGACCTCATCCCCGTTTCATCTTTCCGATGTATTGGTGGGTGTTGTAACGCTGGCGGGAGTGTTTGGTGCATTGTCTACAACGAAAATTGGCAAAATTGCCGATCAGGGCCATACCCTGTCACTGACCTGGATCGGCCTGTTAACGCTGATTGTGAGCTGGTTTTTTCTTTATTTCGGTGGGCAGTCTTTGCTGAGTTATATGATTGGCTACGGCGTAATCAGTCTGGGGCTCACCATTGTGCACACCAGTAATCAAAATATTATTTTCCGTCTACATCCAGATGCCAAATCGCAGATTAATTCTATTTATATGACTTCTTACTTTATTGGTGGAGCCTGTGGTTCTGCACTCGGAGTCTATGCATGGCATCATGGCGGCTGGAAGATGACCTGTATTGCAGGAGTGAGTCTGGTACTCTGCGCTGCTTTTTTTGCATTTCTGGATATGCGTTATCACGCTCGCAGCGTGCCTCTTTCAAAATAAAATTGCAAATGAAACAGTTTTTGATCTTGCTGTCTATTTCAAATCATTCACCTCAGGATACTTGCACCACGGGATAAAATGGCTGATTGAACTCTATATTTTCGACATTTTCCAATAAAATTTGGATAAAGCTCAGCACCAATACAGATAAAACACTCCAAGCATTGGCTAATTGTTTCCGGTTAATAGCACTATTGTAGGTCGCTCCGCCTCGACTTAACTGTTGATATAAAGTCGTCAAGCGACTAAACAGGGATACCAACAGGCTGACTGAATCATGGTTTTGCAAGATGTGCTGGAGCTGTTGCTGTTCTGTGGCAAAAGCTGAGCGCCATGTTGCCTCACTGATTTTCTGATTACGCCAGTCCCAAAAACTTTGATAAAGATATGGATTACTCAGGAGTAATCGAATGCTTGAATGCTTTTTTTCCCAGAGAATGTGAAATATTTTTTGATCAACATCTTTATGGCACATCGAGCTGAGGAAATGTCTTAAGGTGTACTGTTCCTGATCGGCAGCTTGCTCCTGTGTATACAATGCATTAAATGCCACCCATACCGTAATAAACTGTAGGTCAAGATCATCATGAAGTATCAGGGCTTTTTTAAACCAGCTTAAACTGCGCTGGATACGTAAATTAAAAGGCGTAGAATGTTCATTTTTTTACTCCTATACATTTCTTCTAGAACCAACATGTTATTTTCCCTGTTGTGGTCATATCTCCAACATACTAAAAAGTTAAATTACATACAATAGGACTTACGCAGTATTATTTATAGATTCTCTGTGGTAGCAGATGATTTTTATCGAGAATAAAGTCATCAATGAAGTTTTTGATCATTGGTCTAAATAATTTCTTCTGCCAACGATATACATTTTCAAAGATCCGCTCAA